>JALYQI010000005.1 GCA_030855955.1 bacterium
CTCCTGCACCGTTGCAAACTTATGTTTATATCGCTTAGCCGGTTCCATTACAGCATCATGCTCTATTGAGCTAACGATGCAGTTGGCATCCGGATATTTTTCCATTATCCCTTTTATAGCTAGGTTATCTGATTCGGTGCCCCCACCGGTGAATATAATTTCTGATGTTTTACATCCTAATAGTTCAGCTACCGTGATCCGCGCTTGTGTAATATCTTGTTTTATTGATTGCGCCGATAAATATAAAGCCGATGGATTATAAAACTTATCCGCAAAATATGGCTGCATTAAGGCTTGCACCGAGGCGCTCACCGGCGTTGCCGCCGCGTAATCAAAATAATGCAATTTCATATTGGTTATTTTATCGGATTATTTCTAGATGTAGGCAGCGTATAATTCTGTACGCATTCGATGCTCATAAGTGCTTATGGCTTGTAGTAGACGCTTTGCTTCGTTTAAATTAACTCGTCGGTACGTCTGACCATCTTGAGCTTTTAAAATACCTGTTGGACGAATATCGTATCGAGTCGTCACGATATGGGTTTTACCGTCTGCATCTTCCCATTCTTCGTGCCAAATCCATGTATGCTCATCTAGGCAGAAAAATTCGCGACGTGTGCCATATGGAGCAGGACCAAAGATTTCGCCACCAATCTTGGCTTCGCGGCGCATTAGACTGCGGTAAAGTTCGGCTTCTCGGTCTTCGTGGCGCTGTTGTCGGGTGGTGGTTAGATATTTTTTAAAAATCATTTACACATACTCCTTTGAATCTTCAAGGAATTCATCCAATTTTGCATCTAGTTCATCAGATGAAGTTGCTGCCTCATAAGATGTGCGATCAGTATCCACGGCAGCATCAGGTGAATGCTGGTCTAAAAGTTCGTAGATATCTTTCATATCATGCACTACTTCGGGTGCAAGGACTTCGTCAGAGGGTAGCACGGGATTATTTTCTAATCCGACTGCTGCGTACCGTTGCTTGAGCCGCTCTTCGGTTTCTTGGATAGTGTAATGAGAGCCTACCCTGACGTAATGTTCAATTTCACTGCGTGTCAGGATAACGGGTGGAAGACTTGGTTCTGATTTAAGCTTCATTTCGGTCTGAGGGGTTTCTACGGGACCCTTTACATAGGCAGATATGAATGCACCTGCTACATCAGGCATTTTTGTGTAACCTGGTAAATCACGCTCCATATTACCCACTACTCCATCAATGATATGGTATGAATGTGCAACTATAGCAAGCCTTCTTAAAATTGGCTCCTTATACTCAGCACGTGGTGATGCTTTTTCCTGGAATGGTTGTGACTGATTATTTATTGTATTCATAGTTTGAATAACCTCTTGGCGTTGGCGGTCGTGGCAGTAGCCAGGTCCAACAGGTTTTCACCTCTTAGATCAGCTAAAAATTCACCTACCGTCCTCACGTGTTTTGGCTCACAAATTGTACCACGAAATGGGACGGGGGTCAAGTATGGTGCATCTGTTTCTAGCAGTAATTTTTCCAACGGGACAGCCTTTGCTGCTTCCAGTTGATCTGCCTGTTTGGTGAAAGTCATGATGCCATTTAGGCCGACATATAGACCGCGTGTTAAAATCTGTTCTAAATCCTTAACTACAGAGTTAAAACTGTGCACTACTCCCCTAATTTCCTTATATTGATCAAAAATAGTCCAGAAATCATCAAATGCATCACGTATATGAAGAATCAGCGGCAAATTGTGTTCGGTAGCTAGATCAAGTTGAAATCTTAGTAATTTTTGCTGGTCGGCCTTTGGGGAATTTTCGTAATAATAATCCAGACCGGTTTCGCCGATCGCAACTACTCTAGGTTGCGTAGCTAGCTGACGGAACTGTTGTAAAGCATGATGGTCATGAACGTAACGAGCACCTTCGTGAGGATGTAGACCAACACTTGCCCACACATTGTTATGTTTTGCGGCTAATGCTATAGCTGCTTGGCTATCCGGCAGGCTGCAGCCAACCGCCAACATTTGAGTGATGCCTGACTCCGCTGCATCTGCCAGTACTTGACCCTGCTCAATGGGATAATCGGCAAACTGGATATGGCAATGCGTATCGACAAACTCCATATGTTTTATTATAGACCTTAATCAATTTGTGACAAATATCACACTTGCTATTGTTGTTAATTAAGCGTATACCAAGAAGCAATAAACAAGGACTCTCGCAATGAGTACTCCCAGCAAAGAAATGCGTCCTGGCGTTTTGCCAGCACGGCTTCAACCTCATAATTTTAATGAAAGGCTACAATATAGGCGGCGTTTTGACACCCATCCCTATCGAGGAATTATATCTGATATTAGGGATATCGGCGGCGCAGCACTGGACACATTAGTGCAACTTACTAAGACTGTAATGTCACCTGATCAGGTAGCTCATCTAGCTACAGTCACTCCCATTGAGCATGCACATTCATATAACTCAAGACAGGCGGCTAGTCAGCGACTTATACAAGAATCATTAAACAGGGAATCAGTGGTAGCGCAGTCAATTCATGAGGAAGCGCAAACACAATGAGCGCAGAAACAACCGAGGCATACGACGATGCGCCGAATGAAATTGTGCCTCATTTGAGATCATCTGAAAAAACAGGTGAAGCTGCTGTAATTCTTGCTAATTTTCCACGACCTCAGCCTATCGATGAATCGCGGTATGTCGGAAATACATGGACAAAAGAAAAAATTGATAATTTTTTTAAAGAATTAAGCAAAATTTAAACATTCTTTTATCACATATTTCCTAATACTGAATTCAGCGTCATATATAAACTATAAACCTTGATAGTTCTCAATTTTCGGGAATAACACTGATTTTGGTTTGCGCAAGATGCCTTCGGCGAAAATATTCGCTATAGCTTCGGCCGTATTAGGTAGGAATGGCGTCAGTAAATCGGCGATCTCAAGTAGGTTACTGACCATATAGGCCAGAACTTCGCCCAAATGTTCCTTGTCTTCCTCTTTAGCAATAACCCATGGTTTTTGCTCTTCAATGTATTGGTTCAGGCCACGTACCTGGTCCCAAACCGCCTCAAGTGCTTTATCAAACCGACAATCTTTGAGGGCTTGATGATAGCTTGCAACATCATGTTCGGCGGGTGGAATATCCCCGATCAAACCATCTTGGAATTTATCGATCATGACAATTGTACGTTGGACGGCATTACCAAGTTCGTTGCCCAGTTCATTGTTATAACTGGCTTCAAATTGTTGCCAGGAAAAATCACCGTCATTATAACTCGGTACTTTAGCCAGAAAATAATAACGGAAGGCGTCTACCCCGTACTCATCAATTATTTCTTTAGGCTCGACAACATTGCCGGTGCTTTTACTCATTTTTTCACCATTCAAGGTAACAAAGCCATGAACGTACAGATTTTTAGGAAGTGGCAAGCCAAGCCCTAATAACATCCCCGGCCAGATAGCGGCATGAAAACGCAAAATATCTTTACCAATCACCTGGTAATTCGCCGGCCAGAAATTCTTCATATCATCGTGATCTGGGTACCCTAGAACGGTTATATAGTTCATAAGTGCTTCGAACCAGACATACATGACTTGTTGGGTATCATTTGGCACAGGAATGCCCCAGCTGATTTTGTCTTTAGGCCGCGAAATACTTATATCTTCTAAACCTTCCTTGAAAACACTCAGTATTTCGTTGCGACGAGTCTCGGGAGTGACTCGAAAACTGCTGTCCTGGATGGCTTTTTGAATGGGTTCGGCATATTTACTGAGTCTAAAAAAGTAATTATCTTCTTCGATGCGCTCATAGGGTTTTTTGTGTATTGGGCATTTTTTATCATTTTCCTTAGCAGTCGTTTCGGTCACAAAGGCTTCACAACCAGTACAATACCAGCCAATGTACTTGCCCTTGTAAATATCTTTGTGCAAATTTTTCCAGATAACTTGGGCACGTTGTTCGTGTGCCTTTTCCGTCGTGCGGATAAAACGGTCATTGCTAGCGTTGAGTAGCTGCAAAAGTTCAATAAATTTGGTCGAATTAGCCGTGGCAAGTTCCTTAGGAGTAATCTTCAGTTCTGCCGCTTTTTCGGCGACTTTGCTGCCATGCTCGTCTGTACCAGCTGAATAAATGGTATCCTCGCCCTGTTGCCGCGCATATCGTGCCAGAACATCCGCTATCACAAACTCCATGGCATGACCAAGATGCGGTTCGCCATTTACATACGGGATTGAAGCTGTCACATAAAAATTCGACATATAACTACCTAATTACATAACTTTTTATTCGGATGCGTAACCTGCCCAGAACAGTCGCTTCCTATACTATATCTTGAAAATCGTTCCAGCTCAATTTTCTAACAGATTAAAATCTTCTACTAAGCGTATAAATATGCCATTCGTCCAGCCAAAGCCGGTTTGAGATGGGTACAAACCTTCTACGGGGTGCTTTTTCGGATTAACAACATTGTATTTTTCCAAGAATACGCCGTGTTTATCAAACCATTCCAAATTCGCCTGTATCCAAGCAATGGCGATTCGACGAGCTTCTTCGTGATAACCGTAATTCTTAAGACCCTCGATTGCCATATACTGCAATGGCGCCCAACCGTTAGGATACGCCCATTGGACTTTCAACGAACCAAACATTGCACCGGTATCTATCAGCGGACGCATGGTTGTGGACAAGCCACCTTTTTTCTCAAAGCGCCTTAGGTTTTCGACCATCCGTTTAGCCTGGTCTTTGCTAGCCATTTTCGACCACATAGGATAGTATCCGGCCAATGACCAAATATCACCTAAAAGTTGTCGTTGATAATTGTAATCGAAATAGAAACCGCGTAACTTGCCCCACATAAGCTCATTCATAGATTTTTTGCGACTATAGGCCGAATGACGCCAATCGGCAGCGGTTTTTTTATCACCCAGGATTTCATCGGCGCGGGCAAAATCCATTTCATATTTATACAAAAGTGCATTCAGATCAACCGGTAAGAAATCGAGACATTTTCGTTCAAAGCGCGGCGTCATGTCCCAGCCACTTTCGGCTTCGGCTAGGTCGTGAAGCATATTGATATCGTAATAGCGGCTTAACCCACGGTAGGCATTGTGCCATTTGGGATGAGTTTTGTTCATCCAGACGGTTTCGTACTCCTTTTTAGCGACATCTATTTTGGTACGCAGCCATTCCTTATCTTTACCATAGGTGTCATATACATGGAAAATAAAGCTGGTCAGCACTGGCGGTTGTGAACGGCTGGTGTGATACATGCGGCTGGCATTCGGTATTAACCCAAAGCGGCGATACAAAAATATCAGGTTTTCGAGCATTCCTTCAATTAAAATTTGGTGTTTTTTGTCGTGTAATCCCAGGGCAACAAAATAACTATCCCAGTAATATTGTTCTTCAAAAGCAAACATCGCCGATGGATCGGCCGCTGGTACGACATATGGATAAGGCAAACCGACTAGTGTACCCTTGTCCTCAGCATGACGCCGTTCTAGCTTTTTCCAATGATCGTCGATGTAAGCCAGAGCACGATGCAGTAATTGTTGATCAATACCAGATTTTTGCTTGCGGCGTGGCATTTTTAGTTTAGGTAACGCCATATTTGGCAAAGACATATTAGGTAAGGCCATACGAAGCACTTTACCGATTATTGGTGAAGCCTGCAACCCTGGATTTAAAGGGTAATTTAGCAACTTTATTGACGGTTTAAAAAGAGACGCGCATAATGAAAAGCATAAGCAGTCCTAATGTTATGATACAAATCTCAATGGACAAGCTACCCTCTCATCAAACCTTAGCTCAAATTGTCCGTGAATATAGCGGGCCACCTGTTATTGAAGATTCGCCGCGCACAGCGTTTATTATGTACGTAGTGGCTGGAACATTGTTACTATGTTTTGCTTTGCTTCTCAGACGAATGATGTCCCGCCGGCGTAAACGGCGTACTTATCGTTCCCGTTCGTAGTAGCTGGCCAGATGCCACAGTTCGCAGTGCCGGCATTGATAGGGTTTTAAGCTGCTGCCGCGCTGGTAGGCAATGGTTGTGGCCGCCCCTTCGGCAGACGGCTTATCGTCAAAAGCGAGTTTGTCGCTACAGGGCAGGTCTGGGTTGTTTTCATCTGTTTCCATATTAGGCCTAGTATACATCCTTGCCATGCCGCTTTTGCCTAAGTCATAGGCCGTCATGTAGACTACTTTTTATGACACTGGAAGGTATACCGCCGGTTATTGTCGCCCTGGATTATGATTATCCGGAACAGTCTCATGAACTGCTTGATGTATTAATGAGCGAGGCAGCCGGCTTACCCGCCGATAAAGTCGGCTTTAAAATCCCCCACTGGCATGATCAGAATGAGGGGCTTATCGGCCGGCTGCGATGGCTGGACCGTTATGTGATCCTTGATACACAGATTGTGAACGCCGCCAACAAAATGCCCATTGCTACCCGGTCATTTTTAACACGCAAGCTTGTGCTGCCCAATGCTATTACCGTGGCACCGGCCATGAGCCCATCTGATAAGGCAATGAAAACAATTAAAACTGAAATCATCGAGTTTGCAGACGCCCTAGAGGTGCCGGTTATCGGCTTTGCAGAGCAAACCAATAGCGATACCGGCTATGATAACGCTGTTACCCACGAAGCCGTCAGGTACCTTAACGGCCGGGTAGCCGGTTTTGCCGGCCATGAAGTACACGCCGCCAATCTTATGTCTGGCTTGTTTGAGTTAGAACTCATAAGAGGCAGCGGCAGTACCGTACGAGAATACAGAGGAGAGAAGCTAGCCGATTGGCCGGATTTGGTAGTGTCAAAGTTCATTGTGCCCGTCAAAGAAAACAAACGGTCGGTAAAACCAGCAAGCCATCCATACGAAGACGACCCAAGGGAAGATGACCAGGACTTACCGAAACCAGTCACCGCGGAACTTGAAGCCATGACCGAGTCTGAAAAAATGGTCTGGATAGAGCAAAGGGTCACAAAAATTGCCCGCGGTAGCTTTGCGCTCGATGCGCGGGTAAAAGCCATTTACTTAGGCAGTTCTGTAACTGACTCCGCTTCCCCGGTGGAATTTATTCACGGCGTGCTGGATGGTATCCAAGCCTACGACCCGGAATGTGACCAAGATGCCTTCAGAAACCAACTGTGTACCGCTTAAATGGGTTCGGCTTATATGTTTTTACTGTTTGTTTCAACGTCATAACCCTAGAAACCGACGAAATGATATTCCAGCAGTACCTAAAGATTTCAGCTAGTTTTTTATGTACGGTTTTTCTTTTATAACTTACTTAGAACGGTATCAAACTAAAATTGTAGATACAAAAACGAATACTTACGCAGCCTGCTGCTGCTTATCGTCCTTTTCCGGACCATAATCAACAACTGCATTATCGGCGTCCGGCTCGCTAGCTCCAACTTCATCGGCTACATTACCACCGTTATATTCGAGAGCGCCAGGGTCGACATTCGTATCGGTGGCGGGATGTGTATTTAGGGCATCTTCTGTAGGAGGTAGCTCACGATCAAAATCATCATTCAGGTCATTGTCTTTTGGCTCGGGAATAGGTGGTGGTGGCAACACATCAGCGTCTTCACCAATAAGTGGCGCTTCTAAATCTTCTTTGGTTAGGTCATCTGTATCGTCATTCATATGCTAGTATCCTTACTTACGCACTTTAAGCATACAAAAACAATAAATTATTTACTGTAACAATCCCCACAGGAAATTATAATTATATGCTATTCTTGTGGTTCTGGCTGCTTGGTGAGTGCAGTTCTCGCATCCAATAGGTCGTTCATCATTGGGACTGTTTCGACAAGATTTCTACCCGCTAAACTCCCCAGGGTTTGGTCAATAATACTTAGTGCATTTTCTATTACTTGTTGTTCATGAGTTAAAGTTGTTAATTCATGTGACGGTGTTAGAACATCGCTCATAGTATAAACTTTCGTTTAATTTTAAATTCTTACTATCATACCATTTTTAGTAACAATAAAAAAACCCGACAGTTGAAGTCGGGTGCTTTCACTGGTGGAGCTGGCGGGTTTGATCCCGCGTCCATTCGGTTACTCATTGGCTTTCTACAGACATAGTCGGTTTGATTGGTTTCTTAAGCTGTTCATGATCGAAACTGACAAAAACATGAACCGCTGCAATCCTAAATCTTAGTAAACACTATGGACCATAGTGTTTAAGCAATCAGAAAAATATGAGACTGTTTCGTCTTATCTGATGTGAAACTAACAGTCGCTGCGAAAATAATTAGGCAGCTGTTGCAAAAGCAAATTGTGGTGCGCGGAAAGCGCTAGCAACTTGTTTTGCAATAGATTTCAGAGATTCTGCATCTATTTGGTTTGTCCGGATAACGTTCAGACAACCGGTCTGCTGACACCAACTTGTAAATGTCCAAATGTCGAGCTATTCAGCCCCGTTCAAACCCGTTAGGGTAATAACTATTATACCACACTTATGATGCTTATGTCTAGAGTCTGTCGTCTAATGCCTACGCTTTTACAAAAGCTTTGTACAGGGAATACCAGTCTGAAAGTTCAAGCGCTTGAGGCCTTAAGTTGGGATCAATTTTTGCTTCTTGCAATAAGGCTTCAGCTTCTGGCTTGCTCATGTGTAACCCGCCGCTTAGACTACTACGCAGTTTTTTACGACGCTCGGAAAAACCGGCTTTTACAAGTCTGAAGAATAATTTGGTATCTACGTCGAAACGTGGCTGACCGAGATGTTTTAAGAGTAAAACCTGCGAATCAACTTTAGGTGGTGGTGTAAACAACTTCGCCGGCACAACATTTCCTAGACTTACGTCTGCATATAATTGCACGCTTACACTTAACAGACTCATACTTCCCGGGCCCGCACAGACCCGCTCGGCAACTTCTTTTTGTACAAGTAAAGCAGCTATGGAAAAGTGATTAGGCGCTTCAGTCAGCAGCCTCAATAAATTGCTTGTCATATAATAAGGTATGTTCGCGACTACTTTGTAATTATCCGGCAATAAAGAAAAATCATATTTCAGAATATCTGCTTGCTCGAGTGTAAAATTCGTATTATCTTTAAATTTTTTCCGAAGTTGTGGTAACAGTTCTGTATCGAACTCTATAGCTAAGACATTTGCATCACATTCCAATAGTTTTTCCGTGAGCGTTCCTAATCCTGGACCTATTTCCATTACCACGTCTCCAGATTGCACATCAGCTGCGTCGATGATTTGCCTTAGCACCGATTCGTCATGCAACCAGTGCTGACCAAGTGATTTTTTGGTGGTTTGGCTCATAGTTCAAGCAGCGCTAATCCAGTGCTTGAATCGTGTGTGCGTTTTAGCCCCTTATCGCCATCCCAAAAATGCAAAAATAATTCGACTGTCCCGGCCACTTCAGATTCTTTGAGATGACCGCCCCGTGCATGCAAACTTGAGCCGCTAACTGTTGCATGCAGGTGCAAAAGGGGTGCTTCGTCCTGCCAGGCTAAATTTCCGGTGAGGTTTGTAAGTTCAAGCGGTTCATCCAACTTTGCCCACGTATAGCTTTGGCTTGGCAGGTCATAAAAGCCAAGTTCCGCCCACTTAAGTCCGCCCAAGCCCATAACCCATCCACCCTTAATTTTATTTTCGGTTACAAATTTGGTTAAACTTTCAACCAATAATTCACCTTTTTCCAAACGCAGAGTGTAATTAAATTCGTCTTTAATAAATTTCATTTTTTACCACCAGTGATGGCTCAGCCAAAAGTTATATGCTGCCTGCCAGCTGCCATAACGACCAATGGCGTAGCCGCTACACCATTTGAGCTGGGTAACAGCGTTGGTACGCCAATCGTCGCCGGCACTGGCCATCTTGCTCCCCGGTAGAGCTTGACATAGTCCATATGCGCCGGACGAAGCGTTATTGGCAAATACGTTCCAGCCCGATTCACGGCTGACTATATAGTTCACATAGGCATGGTCGCTGCTTCTAATACCAGCTGCATTCATAGCGGCAGTTTTATCACTCGGGATGTTGATGAGCGTGCCCCGGGCTACGATTTGTTTAACCGGTTCAGTGACAACTATTTCCTGGATGACTTTACGCCCGACTTCACGGCCGTTTTTTAGTTCAAGTTGATACGTAACCGATTTTTTGCCTGGGGAACCTTTTTGACGCAGTACTGTGGTACCAAACGATAATGAATTATCACTTATTACATCCTCAGGCATAGCTATTTCTAGTTCTTCCGTAATAATCTTACTGCCAAAGCGGGTTACAAAAATCTGCAGTTTACCTGACAACTCGGTATTTAATCCAGGCTTCACGCTATCGTCTTCTGCTAATTTAACGTTTTTTTCTGCCAGCAGTTCACCTACCGTTTTGGTATGCGTACGTAACGTTAATGCCTTACCATACAGATTGATATTAACAGGCGTCGAGCGGACAATGCTGATCTTATGAGCGATACCTTCGCGTAGGAAATCTTGGCTTGGACGGGATGACACGATATCCTCTGGGTATAATTTCAGACCAGCCTGCTCGGCGATGCTGCGCGGTGTTTGTCCGGCACTAAATGCAGTGCGTGTCTTACCACCGTCGTCAATAATTATGGGTGCCCCACGGTAGACATTGATACGGAAATTATCTTCTTCAATTTCCGTATCGATAGTTGGTTCCACCAAATCCCCTTCATTCACTACCACACCGGCATTTTTTAAAAAATCACCGACTGTCAGTTCGCGGGTTGGTAAAACCTTGGATTTGTTATCGCTGTGCAAGATAACGATGTTGGCATCGCGTTTTTTCAATGTTACTGCACTACCACGTAAAGTTATACCCAAGACTAATACGATTCCGAATAAGGATATACCGGTTAGTATATGAATAATTTTCGGATGGTCGCGGTAGCGTTTTTCAATTTTGCGCGCCCATCGCCGTGAACGCAATTTGTACTTCTGAAACTTATAGTGCACGCTTGTACCTAATGCTTATTTTAAATCATGTAGATTATAGACAAAATCAGTTTTTATTATACCATTTTCACTCTTATATTACTGCTTTGACAGATAATGCTTTAAGCCGTAACGTGCGTCAATGTTGAGCTTTTTATGTTCTATATCTTCTATTTTGAACCATTGACAGGCTAGTATCTCATAACCTGTGCTGGCAGCAGGCTCTATTTCTTTGAGTTCTAAATTAAAATAATGGGCATTATAGGTAAGACCATGCTCACGGTGGGTATGGGAGCCTAAAAGATCTAAGGTACTCTCTTTGCAGATAATACCCGTCTCTTCTTCTAATTCGCGCACTGCAGCTTGAGGGAATGTCTCATTTTTCTTGGCGCCGCCGCCCGGTAAACCCCAGGTGCCATCGCCCATCCATCCCTTAACAAGTAAAATATATTCATTGTTAGTGACGATCACGCGTGTGCGATTAGGAACGCGTTTAAAATACAGCCACCAAGCCGGCCAGCCAAGCCAAAATAAAGTCATACCGCTCAGGCGCCAAAAGTAATTCACACCCTACAGTACCTCAAGCGGGGCAAACGCTACATTTAGTTTTTTTATACCTTTGGATTTAAAATGTACGGCAACATTATCACCCTCTACTTCTACTACTACTCCATCTCCAAAAGCGGCATGATGCACACGGTCACCCTCATTGAAGTCAGGCACATAACGGGGTTCATCAATTGTGACTGACTTAAATGAATTTAAACTCGACTCTCCAATATTCTGAGTAGGGGCGGATTTATCTATTTCGGACAAAAACCTGGAAGGTGGATTATATAAGACCCCGCCATATAACACCCGACTCGTTGCGTACAATAAATATAACTCTTGGCGAGCACGCGTCATGCCGACATACATCAGCCGGCGCTCTTCTTCCATTTCTCTTTGGTCATAGAGAGCCCGGGAATGTGGCAATACCGTCTCTTCCAAGCCTGTGATAAACACCACCGGAAACTCCAGGCCTTTGGCGGCATGTAGCGTCATTAGTGTCACGGCGTTAGAGGTCATATCGGCAGAATCAATATCGCTCACCAAGCTGACTTCTTCCAAAAATCCGTCCAAACCGACGTCTTGGTAGGCCTTGGCCACCGATATAAGTTCACGGACGTTTTCTTGGCGTGATTCACCCTGCATGGTGCCATCGTCTAAATAGGCTAGATAATCAAGCCGGCGCAGCAAACTGTCAATTACACCAGAAACGGCTGTATCGTCCATCAGTTCCCGGTATTTAATAATCAAATCCGCCAGATCGGCTAGTCCTGCCTTGGCTTTTGGTGTTAGGCCGGGACATTCGTCTACTGATTGTAATGCCCGCATCACGCTGCCACATGATTGCACCCAAGTCTGGAATGCGTCGAGTGACTTTGGCCCCAAGCCTCTGGTAGGTACATTGGCGATACGCTGCAGACTAACGCTATCCTCTGGCTGATAAACGACCCTTAGGTACGCAATGATGTCCTTGATTTCTTTTCGATCATAAAAACGCACGCCGCCTACCACACGATATGGGATACCAAAACGTACCAAAATTTCTTCTATGGCCCGGGATTGGGCGTTGGTACGGTACAGTACCGCATAGTCGCTATACCTTCGCCGGCCGGCTTTAACCATCGATTCGATACGACGAATAAGCGATTCACCTTCAGCGTGTTGGTTAGCTGTTTGTAAAACTTGCACTGGTAAACCACTGCCTTCTTCAGTCCATAGTTTTTTTTCAGAGCGATTTTGATTTTTGGTAATAACCGCATGTGCTGCTTCCAAAATTGATTTAGTACTACGATAATTTTGCTCTAGCTTTATGACAGACGTTTTTGAATGATCACGCTCAAAATTAAGGATGTTGCGGAAATCAGCGCCACGCCAACTATAAATACTTTGCCAGTCGTCACCGACGACCGCAATATTATGACTGTCATTCGTTAATAGTTTTATTAATTTATATTGCGCCGCATTTGTGTCCTGATACTCGTCTATCATCACGTAATTAAATTGACGTTGCCATTTATCGCGGATACTTTGGATCGATTCTAACATAACGACAGTTTTTAAAATCAGATCATCAAAGTCCAAGCCGCCAGCGTTTTTAAGCGTCTGTTCATACAATGGATAGACTTTAGCAGCCACTCCCTGCGTCGGTGAATCGGCTAAAGACGCATATTCGCTCGGACCAACCATGTCGTTTTTGGCGCTGCTAATTAGATTTGCTATAACTCGCGGAGGAAAAGCTTTTTCATCGATGTGCAATTGTTTAGCAGCCTGCTTAACTGCAGTAAGTCGGTCCGATTCATCAAAAATTACAAAATTACGTGGCACGCCGATATGCTCGCCGTCTTGGCGGAGCAATCGCACGCAAATGCCATGAAAGGTGCCCATGAACGGCATGAAGCTGCGTTTGTCGGCATCTTCATCAAGTAATTTTGAGATCCGGGCGCGCATTTCCTTGGCGGCTTTGTTGGTGAATGTCACCGCCAGAATGTTATACGGTGTCGCTTTATGAGTCGCGATCAGATAGGCGATTCGATGGGTCAAGGTTTTGGTTTTACCGCTGCCGGCCCCGGCTTGAATAAGCAATGGACCTTCGGTGGTAATGACCGCCCGTTGCTGTTCTGGGTTCAAACCATTAAGTAAATAACTGGCGTCAACGGCCGCTGCTTCATCGGCCCATGGGTCAGTAATCGGGCTATCCTCCACTTGTATTGACATCACTCTATTGTAACAAACACTGAGGTGTTACTTGTGCTAAAACTTAACCGATTCAATGAGTTTTACAAAATTAGGATAGGAGGCTTCTTTTTTGTAGTCCCCATAAACTGGATCACCGCCTTTTGTAGAGTAAGAGATTTGTAAAATTTTGCCATTTATCAGCCACTCGTAAGTGACACCATCAGAAGTATGGCCTGAATTATAGCGGATGGCTTTTTTACCAGCTACTTCTACAATCTCTACTGATTTCGTATCAAAATAGGCTGCGATTTCATCATTTTTTCTAAGTTCAGAAAGCTCATTAATATCGTTTACTTCTGAAGAGTTCATCTCCGCATTGGTACCAGCTATTGTGTCGACTATGGTCATACTAATTTGGCCACCAGTGAGTATAATAATGATTCCTGAATCATTTTGGGTGTAATCGTTTGTTGCAATCCAAGTACTTTCAGATCCATTGCGTTGATACCGCTTCCAGTTGGTGGGATAACTAAAACTATAACCAGTTTTGTCTTTATATTGCTTCGAGTTTTCTACTGTCGGATCAGTTACTTCCTTATCAGTGATAGGTGTAGCTTTATTTACATCTACTTCAGTCGCAGGATCATCTTCGGGTACTTGCTCAGTTACGGCAGGTACGTTATCAGCGGAATCAGCCTGTTTATTATCGCCAAACCAGCGCCAGTCGGCAGCATCTGCTATAAAATAGGCTCCCACTACAGCAAATAAAATGATTAAGAGAAAAAGTAGCCCAACATAACTTTTTTTACTGGCAGAAGTCAGACCGTGACTGATTGGTACGACATATTTTTTACTATCGATAAGCGTCTGAACTTCAGAATAGCGCTTCTGTTGTTCTTCATCATTTTTACCGCTATTTTTCTTGTCTTCGGCTTCTTTGGCAAGAATATCAACGCTGGCTGCTTCCGAATTTTCTGTTTCAGTTACCGGTTCCTCAACAGGCTCAGGCACAGATATTGGCTCTGATTTTTCCTCAGGTTTTTTAGCAGGAGGGGCGATATCGGGTCTTGGTTTAGACTCGGGCTTGGGAGGACCTAATTCAATCGCGGTTTTCGTCCCTGGAACTCCCTCGGCTTCTTCTAACGGTTCTGTAGTGCTTTCATCAATCGCTTTTTCCATTTCTTCTGTCAAAGTCTTTACCGGAACCGGTTCAGAAGAATTATCAGTGACGGTAATTGGTTGGATGACTTTACGTGGGGCCGATGGTGTCATAGCTTCTGAAGGTGTGGTTTCGGCATTAGCGGCTTTGCTGACGGAATCAGCTACCAAGGGAGATACGAACGGGCGTGAAGTCGTGACAATCTTGCCTTTGCCTGGTTTGGCCACATCAAATACCTTACTATCGTCTGTTAGTTTCTTGGTCATAGCTTTAGCTATTCCCTAGCTCATGTCGAAGCTGGTAGGCCTTATCGACAACGCCAGAGAATTTATGATAATTTGTACTGGCGCCTCCCACCAAAGCGCCATCGCATCCTTCTAATGCTAAATAACCACCGGCCACCTGATTATCGACACTGCCCCCATACAATACTCGGATTTTTTTGGATGTTTTCTTGCCGTAAAGTTCGGCAATCTGTAAACGAATATAATCCATCATTTCTTTAGCTTGCTCAGGTGTGGCCAGTTCACCGCCAAAGGTACTAATTGCCCACACTGGCTCGTAAGCAATAACGATGTCTTCAATATCATTAGAAGTTAAGTTCTTAAGTGCAGTCACGACTTGGTCATGCACTACCCGCTTGGAATGCTTGGCCAATCGCTCAGCTTTGGTCTCGCCAACACAAATGATTGGCGTAATACCATTCCTAACTGAAGCTGACACTTTTTCCGTGACATCAGCCAGAGATTCACCAAATAGTATCCGCCGCTCGGAGTGACCGATAATCGCATAGTGTACTAAATCACGTAGCATCGTCATACTGACTTCGCCAGTAAAAGCGCCTTCGTCTTTATGGTAGGCATTTTGAGCAGCGAGACGGAATTTGCGCCGATCAAGCTGAAGACTCAGCGGCTGCATAACGAGTAAACTTGGCGCCAAAACCACTTCCACGTCCCGGTAAATCCGGATGCGCTCCTGTAAGCGGTGCAACAGGATACTGGCTTGCATTGTATTCAAATGCATCTTCCAGTTCCCTACTATGAGAGTTCTTTTCATGATCCTTACGCTTATTCTACACCATTAGCCATCTTTGTCTAACAGTGCTTCGACACCGGGTAGCTTTTTACCTTCCATAAGCTCCAGACTGGCCCCACCACCTGTGGAAACATGATTAAAGGCCTTGGTGAGGCCACGTTCTTCGACATAGCCGGCGGTATCACCGCCTCCAACAATCGTAAAAGGCCGATGCCCAAAATGACCAACCAAAGCTTCAATGACAATGTCCGTACCGTGAGCAAATGGTCCGATCGGATCGTTACTGTGCCCTTCTGTCTCTGCAACTCCCAAGGTTCCATTCCAAACGACAGTCTGAGCCAACTGTACCCCGCCAGCTACGAATGAAGCTGAAAATGGACCAATATCTAATATTTTTTCGTCTGCTTTTACAAGCTGGGTTTCACGTTTCGGTTGCTTCGGATAAGACTCAATATCAGCTATAGCGTTAGTATCCCAGTCTACAATCCGCGTACTTTTAGGATTCTCGATATCTGTAGCTACAACTCCGTCTTGCGGCAAGTAAAAAGCAAATTGTTGGCGCTGGGTCTTTTCATGCGCCATTTCAATAATTTCCTTAGCAAGTGGAACATCATCAGGATCGGCCAGACTCTTACCTGTCTCAATCCCTTTAGCCAACAAGAAAGTGTTTGCCATCGCTCCACCAACTACTACAAAATCAGCAATCTCAATAAATTTCTTTAGGACCATAATTTTGTCTGAGATTTTGGCACCACCAACAATGGCCATCAGCGGCCGCTGAGGATTTTCCATAACCGTCGTGAGCGTATCGACTTCTGACTCGAGCAACAGACCGGCGACACTCGGCAAGTGCCGCGTTATGGCATCGGTGCTGGCATGAGCCCGGTGTACTACCCCAAAACCATCTTGTACAAATACTTCTGCTAAGCTTGCTAATCTTTTTGCAAAGTTATCATCGTTGGTTTCTTCTTCACTTTGAAAACGCAGATTTTCTAAAACTAAAATTTGGCCCGGCTGTAAACTTTCTGCTTTTTCTTTAGCGTCTGAACCAATGCAGTCTTCACTGAATATAACTTCACTCTCCAGAAGTTCCCCCAAACGTTCTGCAACCGGCTTGAGGCTATATTCTTTTTTTGCCTTGCCATCAGGTCGTCCTAGATGCGAACATATGATAACTTTTGCGCCACGGTCTAACAAAAACTGCACAGTAGGCAATGACTTGATTATTCGATAATCGCTTTGGACCTTGCCATTTTTTAATGGCACATTGTAATCAGCGCGCAAAAGGACTTTTTTATCATTCAAGTCGATGTCATGTATCGTTTTTTTATAAAATCCCATTTACCCCTCCCCTAATTATTCGAGAACGCGTACTTTGATCGTGTCGGTAGTTCCTACTACTCCCGGATATTGTCCAGAACAACTCACGATAACATCTCCCGCCGAAAGTACTTTGTTAGACTGTAACCAATCAGTAAGTTTATTTGCCGCTTGTTTATCATCGGGCCTTACATAGCTTTTACAGCTGTAAACTATGGCAAGCTGTTGTGCGGTACGGTCAGACGAAGTTACCGCTATCAGCGGCAGCTCAGTACGTTGGGATGAAATCTGCAGTGCAGTAGAACCGGATTTGGTTTCGGCAACGATGGCACTGGCTTTAACCGATTGTGCTAATGTTATAACCGCCTCAGAAATAGCACGTTGACTGGTTGATGCGATGAGATGGGACTCATTTAGAAATACCGGCTTCAATGGAGCATTCTGTTCGGTATAGAGAATTACTTTTTTCATAACTTCGACTGATTTAATTGGGTATCGACCGTTGGCGGTTTCATCGCTGAGCATTACGCAGTCAGCGCCAACTAATACGGCCGTTGCTATATCGGACACTTCAGCCCTCGTCGGTTCTGGCATTTCCATCATGCTGAATAACATCTGCGTAGCGACGATGGTTGGCTTGGCATATTTAATACCTAGACCAATTAGTTGGCGTTGCACAATCGGCACGCTCTCCGCCGGCGCTTCCACCGCTAAATCACCCCTAGCAATCATTATGGCGTCAGCTTCTTTTACGATTGCCTCTATATTATCAACCGCCAGTTTGGTCTCGAACTTTACAATTACCTTGGAGTAGACACCGATATTTTTCATGACTTTACGCAAAGATCGAATATCTTCTGCCGTCTGCACGAAACTCTGTGCCACATAATCTAGGTCATGCTGAGATACAAAAGCTAAGTCTTCGCGGTCTTTTTTAGTAATAACATCACCGGCAAAGTCCGTATCCGGCAGATTTAGACCTTTGCGTTGCAATAAAATTCCATCATTCTCTACCCTTACATGAATAACTCTGCTGTCGCGAACAGCTGTAACTTTGCCTGCAATTTTGCCATCAAACAAGAACAAGCGTTCGCCACGTTTTACTTTTTTGCTAAGATCATACTGGATCGGAATAATGCCTTCTGCGTCGTAATCAGCCTTGTACTTTAACTGGATCTCTTGGCCTTCGAGTACATTGATAATGCCATCAAAATCTCCCAATCGGATCTTCGGTCCCTGCAAATCAGCAATAATTGCTACAGGTTTGCCATATACTTTGCTGGCCTTACGGATCCACTTGATTTGCTGTTCCCGCTCCTCATGAGTACCATGGCTAAAATTAAGTCGCAGACCATTCGCTCCGGCTTTTATTAAGCCTAGTATGGACTCATATGTATTTGTGGATGGCCCTACCGTGGCAATAATTTTTGTCCGCTTATAATACTTAAGCGGCACAAGTGGAACTTTGTGCGTCGTGTTCATCTTTACCTAAGTGTATATGCTTATTCTCAGATTGAAAACAGAAAATTTTTACAAATTAATACTTTTAGCTAAAAATGTCCACGAAAAGTCTTGAGTTTTTACGATCAAATTTTTTTGTAAGCATCCTAAGGGAAAATCTTCCTACCTATTGCAGGCCCGAGACTTCAAGATAGAACGGAAGATTTCCTTACAAACTGTCACAGGCAGTATGAACCCTGTGGTCGCTCGATAACAGGCATCCAATGCCCCCTGAAGCAACCAAAGAAAACACCCGACACAAGGTCGGGCGCTTTCTTTGGTGATCCCAAGGGGAATCGAACCCCTGTTGCCGGGATGAAAACCCGGTGTCCTAACCGCTAGACGATGGGACCTCTTCGCATCACTTTAAAAATCTTGACCGTTAGACAACAAACAAGTTTGCTTGCCTTCCCTGTCAAGACTACCAAGGCCGCTCCACTCAATTACTCGAATAGCAGATAAACTGCTTGGTCCAATTAATTGTCAAACCACTGGGATATTTTAACACAACAGGGGTGGGCCGTCTAGCGACAGGGCTATGATTTATTTGAGCTATTTGTTTAAAAGCGGTCAGTCACGATGCTCTATGGAACAGTAACAATTTAGCATATTAAGATTAAAACAGCCAGTGCTCATTGAAGATACACTGGCTGTTTTTTACTTGTTTATTTTAGCCGCGGCGGCGAGTCACAATATTGTGAACTGCAGCGCCAGTTAGCGAAGTGCTAAGGAACAAACCTGCGAGGCCAGCTGCACCGGTCTTCGGCAGTGTTACAACGCCTCTGACTTGTGGCTCTTTACAGTCTGGGTGACCCATTGGTAGATTTGAGTTGTATGGACATACTTCTGGCTTCTTGCAATCTGGGTGTTCTAATGGCAATGAAGGGTTGTATGGGCAAACAGGTGGTTTCTTACAGTCTGGGTGATTAGGAGGAAGTTGAGGGTTATATGGGCAAACAGGAACTTCTTTGACAACAATTTTTAGTTGGCAGTTTAGGTTCGTGTCATTACCTTTATCAGTTTTAACCGTCACAATGACGTTGAATTCGCCTTCGGCATTAGCGGTATAGACGTAGGTGTTGCTCTTAGTGTTCTGAACAACTGAATTGTTAACTTTGAACTCGTAGCTTTGTAGGGTAGCGTTTTCTAATTGTGATTTTGCTGTAAAGGTGATTGTTCCGCCCTTCTTAACCGACAGGACTGATGCGGTAAGGGAAACACATTTTACTTTGACACAGACTACACGGACTTTGCCGCCAGCTGTATCTTCTTTAGGTGGTGTTAAGTCGCCATCTACACGGGCTTTATTGGTAAACATGGTATCGCCACATTTGTCTGTGCTGACTGCAACTTTCGCTTGGAAAGTAATAGTTACTGTAGCGCCAGCATTTACTTTGGCTAATTTATATCCACTGCCGACAATGCTGTTGCCAGCTGCGCCGACGTTCTGGCCATTAACTTTTACAGACCCACCTACGAAGGTGTGACTTTGGGGTAACGTGTCTTTTACAAGTACATTGGTATCAGCAACTTTACCGGTATTTTTAACAGTAATCTGGTAAGTAAGAGTGCTCTTGTTGGCAAATACATCATCTTCAACCCATGATTGATTGTTAGCGGAACGGACTTTCTTTTCTACCTCAATGCTTGGCTTGTCCCAGGTAACTGGGTTACCGCAGGAGCTTAAGACACCCCATGCAGGTTGGCCGTT
>JALYQI010000022.1 GCA_030855955.1 bacterium
AAACCGAACAGCATATATTAGCCCTGATGCTCATGTTCCCTAGCCTAAGAGACGAGTCCAAATATCTGACGCTCGATATGTTTAGCGACGAGCAAGCCAAGAAGCTTTTTACTTTTCTTAAAGAAAATTCCGACTTTACCGGACAGGCAAATCAGATGAAACCATTGCAATCTATCGCGGATTATGTAAAAATTACTTCATTACAGTTCGATGAACTATACCGCACGCTTGAGCTTACAGAACTTCAATACGAAGTCGCTCGCCTGCAAGAACGCTTAGTTGCGCATTATGTCAAACACCAAAAACAGCTTGTCGCCGAACACCTCGGACGGGCCGACGATGATGAAGTCCGCCGCCTTCTGACGGCCGACAAAGAACTCAATAATTTATTAAAGCAAGTGAAAAGGAACTAGATGCCAGATGATAAAGCGGCCAAGGACGCCGCATTAAAAGAAGCCAAAGATAAGTTACTCGTTAAGGGTAAGAAAGACGGCAAGCTAGATCAGCGGGATATTTTTGCTGCTATTCCTGATACGGCCGACAATGTCGATTTGCTGGACCAGCTGTATACCGAATTAGGTGAAGAAAACATTGAATTAGTAGCCGCTACTGAACCGAGCACTGAAGATTTTGACGACAAATGGACGGGGGAAGACGGCGAAGAAATCATCCTGGACGACAAAGTCTATCTTGATGACATTGCTGATGACTCGGTGCGTTTATATTTGCGCGAAATCGGAAAGATCCCACTACTTAAAGCCGACGAAGAACTAGCGCTGGCCCAGCGCGTCGTAACTGGCGAGAAGAAAGCCAAAGACGAAATGGCCGAGGCTAACATGCGTCTGGTAGTCAGTATTGCCAAGCGCTATGTTGGCCGTGGACTGGACCTGTTGGATCTGATTCAAGAAGGTAATACGGGGCTCCTTCGCGCCGTTGAAAAGTTTGATCCGGACAAAGGGTTTAAATTTTCTACCTACGCTACCTGGTGGATCCGCCAGGCGATTACCCGTGCCATTGCCGACCAAGCCCGCACCATCCGTATCCCCGTACATATGGTGGAAACAATCAACAAACTGTTGCGCACCCAGCGTCGCCTGACTCAAGAACTCAACCGAGAACCATCCAACGAAGAGATAGCCAAAGAAATGGAAATCGACGTCGACAAAGTCGAGCATATCATGAAGATCAAGCAAGATATTTCATCCCTTGATGCTTCTGTGCGCGATGACGAAGAAGATTCGGTCTTAGGTGACTTTATCGAAGACGAAGACACGGTGTCTCCGGAAGAATCGGCTGCCGGCCAGTTGCTCAAAGAACAAGTCAAAGATTTGCTCGGGTCCTTAACCGAGCGCGAACAAAAGATTTTGAAACTCAGATTTGGATTGGAAGACGGCAAAAGCCACACTCTCGAGGAAGTCGGACAGGAATTTTCCGTGACCCGTGAACGCATCCGTCAAATTGAAGCGAAGGCATTGGCTAAACTTCGCAAGCATAAAGACAGCAAGAAGCTTTTGGACTATATTAAATAATATGATTATTGGTCTATCAGGGACATTCGCGAGCGGCAAAGATACTTTGTCGCAGCATTTGGTTCACAAGTTTAATTTTTTGCATGTTTCGACTGGGGATATGGTTCGGGCGGTGGCGATTGCCGAGTATGGCGACACAGAACGGCCGACGCTAGTTAAAACTGCCAATGAGCTGCGCGCCAAACGAGGTCCGGGCGTGCTGGCCGAACTTGCTATGGAGCACTACGAAGAAGAGCGCACCAAATACATAGGAGTTATTATCAGTGGTGTACGTAGTTTGGGCGAAGCCAACATTATCCAGGCCAAAGCTGGAATTATTGTATTTTGTGATGCACCAATGGAGATCCGCTACGAGCGTATCAAAAACCGTCATCGTGCCAATGAAGAATTATTGTCCTTCCATGAATTCCAAAAAAGCGAAGAACTCGAAACGCATAAAGACCACGATAATCCGGCCGTGCAGGACATAGCGGGTGTTAAAGAATTGGCCGACATTATAGTCATCAACGAAAAAGATTTGGAATCTTTCTTAATAGACGCGGAACAAAAACTCGGATTGTAAGGCAGTTATTTACTAGCGTTTCAAAAAGGTTTAACGCTTTAGGTTAACGGGAATATATGCGTTACGCTAGGCCAGATGGAGCATGGTTGCTCATACCTGCTAACAGTTTACTTGGTAAATTTATACTTGCGTTATGGTTAATACAGGTATATAACAGTAACAAATGATAGAACACGGCTCGCAGCCGCACCCACTTGCTGGTGATATTAATGTTATTAGCGAGGCTTTCAAAAGCGGCATCGCAGAAGAATTGCCCTACTGGGGGCTAATCAAGGGTTATGACGTGAATGTACTGCCTGGCGATTCGTCGGACGAGGGCTCAACGTATATGAGAATGGAGTACTTGGGTGGACGGTCAATGGTTGAGTACCAGCTCGCTCCACCCGAAAGCACCCCAAACCCTTTAGTTGTCATTGAGGCTTCAGAAGACGGTGATATCGTTGCCAAGCCAGTCATGGCACGAATGGTGGTGTCATCAAATACATTACTTTTTCCGATAGGTACGAAGGATGGCCTGCCGCTTAAGGCAAGTAGCATCCAAGTCGATGTGCTTGAAGAAGGTGCGGTTATCGCTCTGAATGAATCTCTGGGCATACAGCCCTTTAGCGGTGAATTTGATGACAATAGTTACCGGTTTATTTGCAAAAAATCCTACGGTGAGCTGCGCTTGGGCGAAGTGGCTGCATTTGCGCGGGAATATTTGGCTGCTGCTTAAGGTTTTTATCTCTAATTCGTCGGCGTATACTATCTCTAGATGAGTGAGGCTCGGAAGAAATTGGCGATTATCGACGGTAAATCGGTGTTTTACCGTGGCTATTACGCCATGCCCAATTTGAGCACCAAAGATGGGATACCAACGGGCGGCGTTTATGGCTTTGCGGCTATGAGTTTGGAGCTTATAAAAAAGCTCAAGCCCGATTATGTGGCAGTGGCTTGGGACAAGCCAAAAACTAACATCCGCAAAAGGTTAGAGATGTATCCGGCCTACAAAGCTGGTCGCAAACCCGCACCCCCAGATTTTTACGCACAGATTCCGATACTTTATGACCTTTTAAAAGCCTTTAGCTGGCCGCTTTATGAACTAGATGATTACGAGGCCGATGACATTATGTGCACACTGGCTAAAAAAGCCGAAAAAGCCGGCATAGAGACCATGCTGATAACAAGCGATCTTGACGCGCTGCAGTGCATCGATGTTCATACTCATGTCTATGTGCTAAAAAAAGGCTTTAGCAATATAGAGCGTTTTGACGCCGATTATTTTAACGCTAAACATGGTATTACGACCGAACAATTTTTGGATCTGAAATCATTAAAGGGCGATAGCTCTGATAATATCCCGGGCGTGCCTGGAGTGGGTGAAAAAACCGCCGTGCAATTACTGCAAGATTATAAAACGCTTGATGGGATTTATGACAATTTGGCGCTTCTAAAAGAATCGGTACGGAAAAAACTAGAAGCTGGCAAGGACTCGGCAATCTTGAGCAAAAAAGTGGCACTGCTTATGGATGACGCGCCAATTGATTTGGACCTTAAAGCTACTGACACACGCGACCTGGATGTACATGCACTAAAGGTACTGCTCACAAGCTTGGAATTTCGTAGTTTGCTGCGTAATTTGCCTGATTATATGCAAGTCGTTGATGTTGAAGGCGATATTGAACTGACCGGGCTCAAAACCGCCGCCGGCGAAATCACACCGCTCAAAAACGTGATGGTTAATAGTGAGACCAAACTGAAAGGCCTCAAAATAAAAGATGAAATGGTGCTGCACAGTTTTGCAGCAAAGCCGCATGGCCGGGAACCGAAACTTATCATACTTGCTGACGATAAATCTGCATATGTGCTTGATCTATCTAAACTAGAAAAGAAGGCAGTCGTGAACAAACTAAACGAGCTTAAAGGTGTGATTGGCTATGACACTAAAGCTAGCCTCAAAATTTTACTGGAGTTAGGAGTTGAGTTGCCTAAGGTCTTACACGATGTCCATGTTGGCGCTTATTTGATTAATTCCGTTCGGCGCGAGCAGACTCTGACCGAACTGGCTTTTGCGGACCTAGGCTACGAAAGCTCTAGTTTGGACGATTTATCACCAGAAGATTTAACGGTGCGCACCGGTGAGCTGGCTGCAGTTATTAAAGCTTTGCATAAGTTTCAGGGTGAGAGCATGAGTGAGCTAACCAAGCTCATCCAACTTAGTGACGAAGTCGAATGGCCCGTCATTTCAGTGCTGGCTCGCATGGAATACGAGGGCATTGGGTTGGACGACAAATATTTGCACAAGATGGGAGAGGAGTTACAGGATAAAATCAACGATATCGAACAAACGATTTACGGCCATG
>JALYQI010000004.1 GCA_030855955.1 bacterium
TCATGAATGGGTGTGGATCGCAGGAGTAACTAAATTCACCGACCGTATCAAAGGTAAATTGTAATTGTTCTCCTTGATCGATCAGCTTGCCGTCTTCAACAGTCCCGACGCTGGCATCATCAAATACCACGTTGTGCTTAGCCGTGTCTTCGTTTCGCCAAGTCACAGTAGTACCTTTTTTGACAGTTATGGTTTTCTGCTGAAAGTCCAGGTTATCCATAATAACGGTATCAGCCGCCACTGGTTCAGATGATTCCATATCGCTTGATTCCATGCCTGGCATATTGGACATTCCTTGCATACTGTCAGCGGATCGATCGGTATTTTTTTGTGATGTCACAAAGATGACACCAGCGCCTATGACCACAGCTGATACTAGACTAAATATGATAATATTTCGTTTCAAGATAACTCCTAGATGTTAAACAGGCCGGGCAGGGACATCACCCGACCTGTTATAGATGTACTTACTTATTCACTCTTGGTTGCAGAACCGGTGAATTTATCGGGACTCTGCTTTACGATTGCACCCGAAATCGTAGCAGCTATACCGTCGATTTGTTCACGTGTCTGACGCTCTTGT
This sequence comes from bacterium, assembly GCA_030855955.1. Taxonomy (GTDB): domain Bacteria; phylum Patescibacteriota; class Saccharimonadia; order Saccharimonadales; family JACDBH01; genus JALYQY01. Next base: position 584 of record JALYQI010000004.1, read on the forward strand.
TCGTATGAGCCTGCAAGGTCGCCAGCGCCATACTTGTCAACAGTTCCTTTAAGTAACATAACGTGCTCGTTAATCAGCTGCGCAACTGCCTCTTTGGGAAGATTAGGGTTAGCGCCGCTAAAGAATGTTGAGATTGCATCTACATAACCGCCTAGATCTTTGACAGCTTTGTCCATTTTGGCTTTGTCGCCAGCTTTGGCACCAGTTGTGTAATCTACAAAGAATCCGATGTGGCTTGTCCAAATGTCGTCAAATTGCTTTTGGGCATCGGCACCATAGACGCTACCGACTGCTGCTGCAAGATCGTTTGTGTTGTTGTCTAGGCTTGCGGCTGCGGCAGGAAAGTTCCTGGCACCGTCAAATCCGGCACGAGTAGCTGCCGAAGCAAGTGCCACGTGCTCTTGCTGTAAACCTGTGAGCATAGCTCTCAAGTCAGCTGCTTTTGTATCTGTTGTGGGTTGACTAGACGTTACAGCCTTATTGTCTGAGTCGTCTCCCATTGAGTTACCAAGTGCATAGCCGCCTAAGCCGCCAAACACGAGGGCAGCCAAAACGAGTCCGACTGCAGATTTTTTCATATTGTCCATTATTGAACCTCCATTAAGTAATTAGTACTATAACTATAGCAATATACTTAATAAAGTAAAGTAATATTTTTTACACAGCTATATTTTTTTGAAACACAAATATAAACATAAAAATTACCCGGCCTATCAACTGTGCTGCATATTAGCTATACATCTAGGGGTGATTTTTACCGCCTATTTAGCGTAAGATACTTAACATGATTAAAGCCATAATTTTTGATTGTTTTGGAGTGCTGGCGGAGGATGGCTGGTTGCCATTTAAACGCAAATACGTTGGTGGCAATGAAGATTTAGCGCAAGCTGCGGCGGATCTGGGCAAACAAAATGAATATGGGCTAATTACTAATGATGAATATTATGATTTAGCATCACGATTGTTAAAAGTTGATGAAACAGTACTTCGCGGGGCACTGGGCAAAAAAGTACCTAATGAAGAATTATTTGAATTTATTAATATAAAGTTAAAACCGCACTACAAAATCGGGCTTTTGAGCAACGCCAATTATGATGTGCTTATTGATTTGTTTACGACCGAGCAGGCAGGAGTATTCAACGCCAGTGTCATGTCGTTTAAGGACAAACTTATCAAGCCCGATCCTCGTATGTTTCAACTTATTGCTGAACGACTGGATGTGGAGCTTGAAGAATGCGTGCTTATTGATGACGTCGAACGGTACTGCGTTGCTGCCGAAGCTGTGGGTATGAGCTCAATATTGTATGAAAATCCCACTCAAGCTATGCGACAAATTTTACAGATAACCAGCCCCTAAAACGCTATTATTAATTCACTATGAGTATTACAAATCAAACCATGAATATCCCACAAGTAACTCTAAATACCGGCGCAAATATGCCGCATATCGGATTTGGTGTATGGCAAATCAAAAATCGTGAGGACTGTATTATGGCAGTTAAGGAAGCAATCGCTGCTGGCTACCGACATATCGATACAGCGCAGATTTATGGCAATGAAGCGTATGTAGGCGAAGCCGTGCAAGAATCTGGAATTACACGTGAAGACATGTTTATAACGACTAAAATATCCATACATAATTTTTTGCGGGTGGAAAAAAGCTTTAACTCAAGCTTGGAGCGACTAGGCATGGAATATGTTGATTTGCTCTTGCTACATTTCCCCGTTACTGTACTCAGAAATAGTGCCTGGCAGCATTTGGAAAAGATTCATCATGAGGGTAAGGCCAAAGCAATTGGAGTCAGCAATTACACTATTAGGCATTTGAAGCAGCTTATGAGCAATAGTGTGATTAAGCCGGCCGTAAACCAAGTGGAGTTGCATGTCTATTTGCAACAGCCGGAATTACTGGAATTTTGCGAAGATAATGGCATAGTGGTGCAAGCTTATTCGCCATTGGCGCACGGCAAAGGAATGGATAACGAAACATTGCAAATGATTGCTGATAAACACGGGAAAACACCGGCCCAAATTATGCTGCGGTGGTGTGTAGAAGTAGGTACTGTGCCACTTCCAAAATCCTCTACTTCAGAACGTATTAATGAAAACATTGAGATTTTTGATTTTGAACTAGATATTGAAGACATCCAAAAATTACAGCAACTTGATCAAGATATGCACACCTGCTGGGATCCTACACGAACCCCTTAAGATTGAACTAATTTAGATTGGCGCCTTCTGATAATGATTTCCATTTGGCGCATTCTTTTATTTAAGAATTCTCGGGCTTTTTCTGCTGCAGGTGTAAAGTTCTCTTGGTGCCAAATACGCAAGTGATTATTGAGCAAGTCATCATAAATTGTTTTCAACTGCTCTGGACCGAATATTCCGGCATTGGCAATTTCGTTGGCACGCTCATCAAAACCGGGTATTGATTTTCCGGGCATAGCAAAGCCGCGTATCTGCCGGGCAAGAGCTACAACTGTCAGGGAAGGATCAACTTCCATGGCCGCTACACTTGCTTCCTTATAAAATTTTCCATGTCTTACCTCGTCTCCAATAACAAATCCTATTGCCCGGCGGCCTATTTTATGAACTCTGGGCAGTAATTTCAAAGTATTTCGGTGGCTGATTTCCGTAGCCGGTTCTTGTATAGCAGGATAGACAATACTCTCAATAAAAGATTCGGGCTGTGGCGTGTCGGGGTTCCGCATCATAGCATTGCGAGCACGCTCCAGCTCACGCATACTGAACTGACGGGTTTTATGTAAAAAATTGGCAATAGTTGGGCCATGTCGGCCTTCGTCAGCAGTCCAGAGATGTGACCATTCACGTATTGGGTGTCTAAGGGGGACTGGGCTCTGTATAGTACTTGTGTAGTAGGGCAGGCCTTCTTCTGTCAGCAGATTTACAAATAATGCGTTCCTTACAATTGGTGTAATTTGGGCTTCATCAGAATCCAAGTCCAAATTGCCATCGGCAACAGCCTGATCGATCTCATCTGCAAAGTCATAAGGGAAATATTCTTTCTCGCTTTCTATATGTGCGTTCGCAAGCTCGCCAATCCTCCCGGTAAGTTCATGCAGGAACATTTCATCACTGTCTTTTAAATCTGGTATGTCATGAGTCTCTGCCATACTTTTATTTTATCATCCTATGCGAATGAACAACTTTTTATTGGTATCGAGTTCTTTTTTAAGTTTATGTAGCAAGGGGCGTAGGGCACCTGCCAGGCTGGCAGACGACGTGATAATGGTAATACTGTGCGTCTGAATGGTGACACCAACATCGCTGCTGAAGTTTTTACGCACAAAGGTTTTGATCGCCTCAACTTCCGGCGGGGCATCAAAATCCTTGTGACCCATAATATCTCGCAAACTTTGCATATTCTTATTATATCGTTTCGCTATTGTTATGCTTTATAGTTCGTTTTATAATCTGAATTAAGTATTAAATAGAAACGAAGCTATGGCTGAGTTGCTCAGTAGTCATCCAATAATTGATCCTCGTTACGAAGATTGTGGCGAGGTAATAGCTGGTCGGATCGACACCTCTCACGGTGTGGTTAGTTATTTGTCAATGGGCGATCGCGATGCTGGAAAGGAGTACTTTGTTAACGGTGGGCTTGGATCCGGTTGTGAGTATTTCTATCCGGCGCGTGCAATCGTTCGTGCCGGTTTAGGGCGAGTTACAATGTTGCGCCATTCCAGCGTTGGAGCATCGCCTGGTACAATCTTAGATAAAGATGCCGATGAGGTAGCGGAGACGATAATGGTTCTTAACAAACGAGGCGCCCCCATCTCACTCGTGAATCATTCCAAGGGGACTAAAGTAGGGCTTCTGACAGTGCCGAAACTACCTGATAGCCTTGATGTCCAGGAGGTGTTGGAATTCAACCCGGTCATCGGTACCTCACTCAATCGCGGTAATATCATGCGGCGAGCACGCAGTCTGCCGCAAGTACTTGTTGAGAGCATGTATTCAACGGTGCGCCATCCCATGCGAATGCGTCGGTCACAACACGGCACGCAGTGGGAAATGTTTAACCGTGCTGGTCCTATCTTGTCAGAAAGCTATGCACTTATACTTGCCGGCAAAGACATTCGTAAGCCTGATCTTGAGGCCGTCCGGAACCGCAAGAACATTGGCAGGACACTTATTATTGCCGCCTATGGCAGTAAAGATAAAATCACGCAAGCGACCGACATTGAGCGCGGCATCGAGGAGCATGGCCTTGACTTTGATGCGACGATTAAACTTGACCAGAAAGGCTTCCGCGGGCACTTGGATCTTATTAGTAACCCTGCTGTTGTACTCGCCATCACCAGCTTCAGCGGTGTCATGCTTAAAGCAGTCAGAACAAGCGACAGAGAGCAAGTTCTTGAGGCAGAAGTAGATCTATACGAAGAACTGCCTGAGGAGGTTAAGACAGTAGAAGTAGATCTAAAGTTGCCAGCTCAGCGTACGCGTAAGTCCAAATCCGTCCGTAAGATTGCAGCCTGAGTTGCCAGCTCAATAGACTGCTGCCATACTTAGGCCATGCCGGAGTTGCCAGAGGTAGAAACAGTTAGACGTGGTTTGCACGCGTTAATTATCGGTAAGACTGTCAGAACTGTTGAACACGATTGGCCAAAAAGTTTTCCGAATGCGCCTGGTGATGTTAAGGAGTTTCTTATTAATGCGACTATTTCTGATATCCGCCGCCGGGCGAAAGTATTAATAATTGATTTGGAATCGGAATACAGCCTGGTGGTGCATTTAAAAATGACCGGGCAGTTGGTATATCGTGGCAAACAAGTTTTTGGGGCGGGGCATCCAAACGACTCACTTGTTGGTGACCTTCCAGATAAATCCACCCGCGTAACGATTACCTTTACAGATAAAAGCAATCTTTATTTTAATGATCAACGTAAATTCGGCTGGATGCGATTAATACCGACTATTGAAATACCCAATATAGATTTTATGAGAAAAGTTGGGCCAGAGCCACTCAGCGATGATTTTACATCAAAAATTTTTATTGAACGGATTCGAAGACGAGCCAATACTACCATCAAAGCTGCGCTGTTAGACCAAACGGTACTAGCGGGAATTGGCAATATTTATGCAGATGAAGGTTTGTGGGGAGCAAAAATTTATCCCGCTACGAGGGTACGTGATGTACTGGATGCTAAATTAAAAACTTTGTTCAAAGAACTAAGGATCGTGTTGGAACTATCGATTGAAAAAGGTGGCTCGACTGATAGAAATTATGTTAACGCCGAAGGTAAAAAAGGCAGCTATATAGATTTTGCCCGCGTGTTCCGGCGCGAGGGTAAAGATTGTACGCGGCATCCTGGGGTGCAAATTATAAAGACTAGAGTTGCTGGTCGGGGTACCCATTTCTGCCCCAAGTGCCAAAAAATAACTGAATTATCTTAATCACTAATTATTAATACAGTTGATCGCCGTACATGTGTGGTCAATCTAACGGAGCCATCAGACCTTTCATGAAATAATGTCGCATTATTTTCAGCTTCAAATAAATTAGTGATTCCGGCTAAAACTGCACGTTCTCTTAAAGAAATTTTAGTAAATCCTCTGGATTGAGTAAGCCGATCAAGTAATCTTGAGGCAGCCGCAGCTTTAGCGGACGGAAGCGATAATATGATTAATGGCACACCAGTTTCCAGTGGCTTAATCTTTTTAGCGGTTGTTATTTCTTTGATTTGCTTGCGTGATTTGTTGGTGGGCGGTACTGAAGTAGGAGAAAGAACTGATTTTGGTGGCGTAGGAAGTCTAAACTTTTGGGACTTAAGTTTTGAAGCTGGCATAATATTGCTCGGGATTGTGACAAGGCCGCTGTCGTATGCCTCTGTTAAATTTATGGGATCAACGGTGTACGTAGAATGTCCCATGGTTTTGTTTATAGTTATTGCTCGAGAAAACAAAGGAAGTTTTAACATGAATTGTATACGTCGTGTAAAATTTTGGTCACGAAAATCTGGTGTTAGAATCCCTTGTGCAACATAACGCGCGAAAAAATGTCGTTGATACGAATTGAGGCCAGCATGAGACAAAAGCATGATCATGGTTTCCCGGTTTAGTAGCGATATAGTCTCGGACCTATCATTAACGGTTGCAAGCTCCAAGACTTTACTTACTGCTGTATCTCCGATAGCCCGGAGAGCCAGTTCGGCTTCTGCAGCTTTATATTCTGTTGCTGCAAGGGCATCAGAATATTCATTATTATCAAGGAAAATTTTTTTGTCTGTGAATGGTCTAATCAAATGGTAGGCGGGCGGACGTTCATAACGCAATACATTAACGATCCGTTGAAGTTTGGTTTTTGGCAACTCCGTGCGCTCTGCAAGCTCGGTAGTTGGGATACCGTCTGTGCCAGCGTTTATGATGGCCGCTAGTACTACTTCTTGCATGTGCGTAGTAGCAAGGTTATGAACCACGGCTGCTGTGGGCTCCGGCCTGAGCGCTAATAATTCATTTACGTTTGGAGAGGAAAATTGTTCGTACAAACTCACAACTGTTTATTATAAAGACGTAAAAATACTTAAACAAAAGCGTTAAAAGGTAAGGTCTTGTAAGAATTCACGTACCCTCGAAATACTACGGAGACGATAGCGGGCTTTGGTAATGCCATGGCCAACTTTTATGCTGAAAGCGCGCTTTGGCAGGGCACGGAACATTTCTTCATCGGTATAATCGTCGCCAAACGCTAGCATAAAATCATAGGGCTTATCGAGCAGTTTTTTGACCGCCCGACCTTTAGTAATATGCGGGTCGCGGATTTCTAAAATTTTATTTCCCATTGATAATACAAGGCCGTATTTTTTTAGCAATGGTTTTAAGATTTTTTTCAGAATGGCGATATTTTTTTGTGCATGGTAGGGACTGGCTGCACGGTAATGCCACACCAATGAATAATCTTTGACTTCCACGAATGCGCCCGGTGCTTCATCGGCATGATGATCCAGTAACGGCAGGAGTTTGGATTGCCACTTTTTGTCTGTATCTAAAAGTTTGCGCCAAGCTTTTGACCTACGAATCACTGCGCCATGTTCAGCTACTAAAACTATTGGCAAATCACCTAGCCATTTTTGAAGGTCATCTTTATGACGTCCGCTGATAATAATTACGGTATTTTTTGAAGAATTTGCTAAATTTTCGAGTATGTCGCGGATAGCGACAGTAGGTTTTGAGCGCGCCGGATTGTCCTTGAAAGGTGCCAGTACACCATCGTAATCAAACAACAATAATCGCTTGCTGGCTGACTGGTAATTGCTCACTAAATTTTTTTGCCTTAGCTTTGTAAGTGGTGGGGTAAGTGGGGTAGGTATTGGCTTATTTAGAGTACCCAAAAAATCACCAGCCCAGTAATGGATTGTATTAGTGGACAAAGTTTTACGCATCACCGACGCGCGTTGCTTGAGTTCTTTGGTAGGCATTTTTATGGCTTGTTTCAAAGCGCTGACTAACGATTTAGGCTTATTCGGGTTAACCAATAAAGCACTTTGTAGTTCCTGGGCTGCCCCGGCGGTTTCGCTCAAAATGAGTATGCCTTTGTTTTTGCCTTGGCTAGCGACGTATTCTTTGGCGACAAGGTTCATACCGTCTCTAAGAGGTGCCACAAAGGCAATTTCAGCAAGCTGGTAAAGCGCGCTCAGTCGCTCGAACGGTACTGAAGTGTAAATATAATCAATCGGCTGCCAGTCTGCCGTACTGTAAATATCGTTTATCCGATCAACCATATTTTCTACGTCGCTCTTTAGGTTTTTATAGGCTGCTATTTCGCCGCGTGACGGTACCGCGAGCATAATCATTGTGACTCGTCCGTGCAGCTGCGGGCTGTCATGCAAAAACGTATCAAAGGCTTGCAGGCGTTCTAAAAACCCTTTCGTCGGGTCAAGGCGGTCAACTGTAAGAACAATCCGCTGATTTTTATACTGTCGTTCTAATATCTGTAATTCTCTTTGCACGGCCCGCTGACGGGAAGCATTAGAAAACTTTACGTAATCTATGCCAATGGGAAAATCTGCAATTCGTACAGCGCGGGTTTTGAGCGCCACGCCGCCTTCAATCGGCGCAGCATGGGTCAGTAAATAGGCGCTTTCTAAAAAGTTTTGGGCATAATTCTTGGTGTGAAAACCTACTAAATCTGCGCCTAAGATCCCATGTATTAATCTAATAGCCTGGCGAAGGCCGGCAAAATGCTCGGAAGACGGAAAGGGAATGTGCAGGAAAAAACCGATGTTGTCGGTTGGGCGTTGTTCTCGCAGTAGTTTTGGCAATAGCATCAGCTGGTAATCATGGACCCAAATGGTCGAACCAGGACTACTGAGCGAAAGAACTGCTTCTTGGTACATTTCATTCACCTTGCGGTATGTTTTCCAATCTCTTTCTTCATTGTTAAAGTCGGCTTCCATGGTATGCAAAAACGGCCACAGGATACTGTTGCTGTAGCCGTTATAGAATTGATCTATTTGTTTTTTGCTTAAAAAAACAGGTTGGCAATTATACTTTTTTAGTTGATTAATAATTTCTTGCTGGTCATCATCTGTAAGTTCTTCATTCACAATTCCTGGCCAACCAATCCAAAGATTACCACGCTGAGAAGCATACGAAGACAAGCCGGTAGCTAGACCTCCAGCACTTGGATACACCTCTAAACCGACGTCCGTTTTTTTGATACTGACAGGCAGACGGTTAGAAACAATGATGGTAGAACTCATGCCTGGATGACAGTATAACGCATATAGTCTGCGCGAGGTGGTATCATAAGCGAACAATGGTTACGGTGATTACAGGAAGTAATGATTTTGCCGCGCAGGCCGAGCTTAAGAAACTCATTCAGAAATTTGTTAGTGAGCAGGGCG
>JALYQI010000068.1 GCA_030855955.1 bacterium
TTTGGTATAAGGATAGTAGCATTCGCAACGTATGTGCCTTCGGCCAGGTAGACTTTGCCGCCAGCTGCTGCAGTAAGAGCAGCGTTAATCTCAGTTTGGTCACCGGTACCATCGGCTATATAGTCAGCGCCGTCTTTAATAGCTTGAGAGGAGTTGGAGGCAGCAACTATCTTTGTAGCGGTACTACGGTCAGCTTGCCACTTGCCGTTAGAGTAAGTTAGTAATTTTTTAGTAGTGGTATCGTAATAAACCATGCCTTCGCTTGGTGAGCCTGGGCGTGAGGCGGTGTTGCCACCAGTGATAGTAAGTGATTGATTGGCAGCTAAAGTAGTAGATACACCTAATGTAATGCCAGTGCTAGCAACACTTAGGTAGTTGGTAGAACCAGCGCTGTTTTGTACAGCAAACAATGTACCAATAGTGCTGGCGGCATCACGGAACAGGATGGCACCGTCGGTGCTGGTGAGAGCTATGATGGCATCTGAGCCATCAGCATCGGCAGTATAGGCAGCTTGCAGAGTCGATCCTCCTGCACCGCCATCATCACTACCACAAGTCAGGTCACCTGAGGCGTCCGTCTCAAGGGCAGTACAGGAAAAGAATGACGAATCAGCAAATCGTATGCCAGTGCCGGAGGTACCAGCGTTGACGGTAAGAGTATCGGTATTGGCGTTGCCGATGGTAGTGTTGCCCTGGATAGATGCGTTCTCAACAACTGTAAAGGAACCGTTGTTGAGTGTTGTAAGCCCTGCCCGGCCCAAAATCAAACTTGACGCGTTTGTTGCGCCCAAGCTGATAGTGCCCGATGTTCCAGTAGCAGTGCCGGAATCGATGGAAATATTACCGGAGTTGCTAGTTGCACCAGTCGCGTTACCGGTTGTGATAGTTACGCCGTTTGAGTTGGTACTGCCTGCGCTAGTGTTCATGCTGCCAACTCCCAGTGCAGTTTGGGCTTTGAAAGCGTAAGGTACAGCGGTAAGTAATAATCTGGGATTCATTTCACCGTCCCATGATGGGGTGCCAGTACCACCAATGTTCATGGTCAGCCAGTGGCGTTCACTCCAGTCGATGGTGTTCGGGAAAGCTGTTACCGAACCTAGATTGACCGAGAAGTAACCATTGGCTACCCGGACCACGTTGGCACCAGAGCGAGTTTCGGTCCAGAGGGCTGAACCACCGGTGCTGGCGCTATACAGCTTAAATTCGATGTTGTAGTTGCCGTCCGGCGAAATACCGCCAGAGTTGTTCTTGAGCCGGGCCTGGAAGTTTAAATACTCACTGGCGGCAGCGTTTACAGTGTTGTCGAGTGAGCGGATAAAACCAAGAGCAAGTGAAACCAAGACAAGTAAAACCACGGCGAGGGTGCCAAGAAGGGTTCTTAACCGGTAGGTGTCTTGTTTGAACATTTGGTTTGTATATTGGTTTTGCCTGTTTGTTTTTTATAGGCACCTACTATTATCGGGGTGCAACAGGAGTTATCACAAGTACAAGCCTACTAATAATTTATACAGATATACACAGGCTCTGGGTTTAAAAAATAGTGTAAATTAGTTGTTATTTTTACAATTATAAATATTAATATTAGTACTCAGATGTTAAATATAACTTTATAATATAGACAAAATTAAGTGTAAATTTGAATACCTTATTACAGATATATTTGTTCGTTTAATTTGATTAAACAAATTGCGTATGATATGCGTAATTTTGTACGCCTAATTATTGTATTCATTACCCTTTTACAAAATGCTTTTTGTTTTAGGCAATATTACTTGTACGCTTATTTACAACAACTGAGCATAACATGCTTTTGTTATCCACAGGAGTAAAAATAAAAACCGCTCTCCGCGGGTAATCAGTCTTATAATGCTTAATTCTATGAGATTTTAGTAATTTTGATTTGGGTAAGATGTTGCTTGTGGCCATGAACTTTCTTAACGCGCTTCTTGGCTTTATAACGTATAGCTGTTACCTTATCACCACGGGTTTGGGCGAGTATATCTGCCGAAACTTTAATTCCACTTAGTGCTGGCGTTCCAATACTAATTTTATCTCCATCAATTACCAGCAATGGTTCAAAATCAATCTTTTTATCAGTTTGTATCGTTTCAACTTCAAGCGTATCGCCTTCTGCGACGACGTACTGGTGTCCACCGGTAAGAATAACTGCTTTTTTCATTGCTTTATATGTCTCTAGATTTTCAGAGTTACCAAACGAGTTTAACAGATAAGCAGCTTATTGTAAAGTGTTAGGCGACGGCTTTTTGAAGCTCTAATAGCAGTTCTTTGTCTTCTACTTGCACCTTAGCTTTATGACTATAGTCTTTTGAAACATTTTCGAGACTTACAGCAAGCGTTTCGCCAGTAATAGTTGCTTGGTGCTCTTCAATAGCTTGCTTAAGTTCTGGGGCTTCAGAGTGAAGCACAAGCTTTATTCGATCATCCACCTGCAAACCAGCTTGTTTACGTGCATTCTGCACGTGCCGGATAACTTCACGCATGAGACCCTCACGTTTAAGTTCAGGGGTAAGTGACTTATCAAGTCTTACCAGATCATCAGATGGTGAATCAGAATGCTCTACCCTCTTAACATTAACTTCTTCTGAGATAATATGTTCATGTTCTTGGCTCAGTTTTTCGCCGCGATATTCCAGAACTGATAAAGGCTGCCTGACTTTAACTGATTGCTCTTGGTCGCTTTTTTGCATACGTTGGCCAAGTCCCGTCTCAATAACTTGTCTGGCATGATCCATAAGCTTGAGTGATAGCTCGTCTACCTTGCCCGGCTCTGGCCAATCAAGTAAATGAACACTCTCACCACCCGTAAGTTTCTGATACAGTTCTTCGGCCAAGAACGGTGTGAACGGCGCTAAAATCATACTGAGGCGAACTAATACATAGTGTAGGGTCCTGTAGGCATCGTTTTTATCGCCGTCATCCCCACTCTTCCAAAAACGACGGCGCGAACGGCGAACGTACCAGTTGCTAGCATCCTCTAGAAATGGCAGCACAGGCTCTAATGCATTCGGAATATCATAGTGTTCCATATGATCATGGACTTCTTGAGACAGCTGATGGATTCGCGACACCACCCATACGTCTAGTGGATTCGATAATGATTCACTAGGGTCATCAATTTTGCCGTCCCAGTCCCAGCCATCGACTTCCGCGTACATAGTAAAGAAATCGTACATATTCCAGATCATGCTCAACTTACGTGCCACATCCGATACATCTTTGTCTACCAGTGAAAAATCCTCCCCATTCAAAAGCGGGCTCGACAGTAATAAAAACCTTAGAGCATCGGCTGAATATTGGTCCATCAGCTCATTTGGATCAGTAAAGTTACCATAACTTTTACTCATTTTTCGTCCATCGTTACCTGCAACGGTACCAGTGACAATCACGTTCTTAAATGAGTTCTTACCAAACTCGCCGACACTCACGGCATGCAAATAATAAAACCAAGCCCGCACTTGGCCGACGTATTCAGCAATGAAGTCCCCGGGGAAATTGGCTTCGAATTTTTCAACATTCTCGAATGGATAATGAAATTGGGCGAACGGCATGGAGCCAGCCTCAAACCAGCTATCCATAACTTTATCAATGCGTTTATATTCGACTCCATCTATATCGAACGTAATGTCATCTACCCAGGGCCGGTGATAGTCATCAAGCTCTTGCCCCGATAACTCCTTGAGCTCCGCATAAGAACCGACGACTTTAATGTGTTCTTGGCCATTTTCATCTGTTCCTTTCCATACCGGCATCGCTGTAGCCCAAAATCTGTCCCGTGATAAGTTCCAATCCGGCGCACTTTCTACCGTCTTTTCAAAACGGCCATGTTTGATGTGTTCCGGAAACCACGTGATATTTTGGTTTTGCTCGAGCATCTCTTGGCGCTGGCCGGCAATATCCATAAACCAGCTTGGGACGGCCCGATACATGAGTTTCGTACCGCATCGATGACAATGTGGGTAGCTATGCTTGATGTAATCAATCTTCCAGACCACACCGCGCTCATGCAAAGTTTTGGCTATTTCTTTGTTGACTTCCCAAACCTGCCTGCCTTTCCACTCGCCCTCTGTATAGAAGCCTTCTTCGTCAGTATCGAGTACCATCGGGACATTATTTTCACGACTTAATTGGTAGTCTTCTTCACCGTACGCCGGTGCCTCATGGGCAATTCCTGTCCCATCATCAATATGGATAAACCAGGCATCCCAAATCTTGTGTGCATTTTCACCACGATGCGCAAAAAGCGGCTCATAAGATTTACCTACCAGTTCACTACCTTTAAATGTTCGGATCAACTTATACGGTAAAACTTCGTGCTTTTCATTTGTTAAGGCTTTATCGACTAAAGCTTCTGCCAAGATTAATTTCTGGCCATCCAGTTCAACTTCTGAATAGTGGACATCTTTGCTAATTGCAATGGCCGTATTGGCATTGAGTGTCCAGGGTGTCGTCGTCCAGGCCAACAAAAATGCGTCAGAATCAGCTAGCTTGAACTTCACATAAACACTCGGATCGGTCACGTCCTGATAACTGTTGTCCATGGCAATCTCAGCCTTGGCTAGCGGCGTCGCATCGTGAGTGCAGTACATTAGTACTTTTTCGCCTTCATAAATTTTACCCTTCTCATACAATTGCTTAAAGGCCCACCAAATAGATTCCATGTACTCTTTATCCATGGTCTTGTATGCACCCTTAAAGTCCACCCAACGGCCGATGCGATCGATGGTGTTTTCCCATAAATTCCCTGTAAGAACCATATTCTCACGGCAGGCTAGGATGTAATCTTCTAAACTTATCTTGGTACCGATGTCTTTCTTATCAGTAATGCCAAGCTTCTTCTCGGTATAGACTTCTGCCGGTAAGCCATGGCAATCCCAACCCCACACACGCTCTACACGTTTGCCTTTCATCGTCCAAAAGCGCGGCACCGCGTCTTTGACTACACTTGATAGCAACGTACCGTGGTGCGGTACACCGGTAATAAACGGTGGCCCATCATAAAAGACAAAAGCATTATCAGCCGGTCGTTGCTCAACCGACTTTTCAAAGGTTTTATTCTGCTTCCAATAATGGATAAGATCATTTTCATATTCGATCGCTTTGCGCCTGGTGCCTGCTTTGAACTTCACTTTTTCTCCTTAAAAAATAAAAACCATTTCTTCCGCTGTCAGACCCGACAGCTGCCGGGGGTACCATCTGACTTCCAAAGAAATGGCTCTTGTTTATGACGATTACGGTGTCTCGGCCGGCAGGTTCTACTTTAAATAATTTCTTCCTGCTGCGCACTTTGTCTTTGAAGAACAAGTTTTCGCGGATGATAGCCGCTACTTAAACGCATGTAGGTATATTTTACCGCTGTTACGCCTTAAATACAACGGGTACGCTATTGCTGGGCGTAATAGGCGAGGTCGTTCATGAGTGGTAGTTTATCCATCCCTTCCCACTGCTGCTGCACTTGCCCGTCATCCTTGAGAGCTAATATCGCTGGATACTGCATTATTGTGTAGAGTTCTGCAGTTTTTGCGCCTTGAATACTATCAATATTAACGGCTTCGATTTCCAGGCCCGGATGAGTGCGCTCAAAATCAGTTATATATTCTTCGACTCGCCTGGCAAATTCTGATTGGGGACGATATATCATGATAACGCGCATGTGGTTATTGTAATTGGCTTTACACAATCTTCAAAGAAAAAGGAGCCTCCCATAGGCCCTTTTTCTTGCTTATTGAACTTCTAGCTACAGCCAGTTGTGCTGCCACAGCTGGTGCACACGTAGCAGCTTCCGGCTTTTTGCGTCTGATTGCCGCAGTTGAAGCACATCGGCGCAGCGACGTCAGGATTAGTAGAAGCCTTAGCTCCCGGTTCTCTAACGATTGCAACTGGTGCAACTGCAGTTGGCGAAGCAGTTGATACAGGTTCTGCTACGACCTTTACTTCATCCGTTACTAGCTGAGCAGGTTCTTCCAGTAAGCTGGTCTGCTCCTCCGGCATATCGTCAAAACTGGCAAGCCCAAGTTCTAATCGATCGTCGAATGACAAGTAGCTAAGTGCTAGGCGACGGAAGATGTAATCCATCAGTGATGAAGCTGTACGGATTTCTGGATCATCCGTGATGCCGGCTGGGGCAAATGACATGTGGGTAAAGGCTTTGACGTAGTTCTTTAGTGGCACACCATATTGCAGACCGTGGCTGATCGAGATGGCAAAGGCGTCCATGATACCTGACAAGGTAGAACCTTGCTTGGCGATACGGATAAAGACTTCACCCGGGGTGCCATCTTCGAATTCACCGACCGTGACGTAACCGCGGCTATCAGAAACCTTAAAGGAAATTGTCTTGGCGGTGCGAACTTTTGGCAGTTCACGGCGGACTGCGCCTCTGACAATGATTTTGTCCGTAAGTGTCTCCACGGTTTCTACTAAGTCAATTTCGTTCTTGGCATTGCCACCTTTTTTCATCATCGATAGCGGCTGGCCAACTTTACTGCCCTCGCGGTAGATGGCAACGGCTTTGAGGCCGAGCTTCCATGAATCGATATGCAATTGTTCGACATCTTCAACTGTGACATCTTCTGGCATATTGACGGTCTTGCTAATCGCTCCACTTAAGAATGGTTGCACTGCGCCCATCATCTTAACGTGGCCGGAATAATGTATAGCATTGTCACCCATCGAGCAGGCAAAGACTGGCAAGTGTTCTTCATTGAGAGCCGGCGCGCCGACAATAGTCTTCTCGATATCAATGTAAGTGACGATATCATCAACTTGCTGCTTACTGTAACCAAGGGCTTTTAGAGCTCGAGGTACAGTTTGATTGACAATGGTCATCGTGCCGCCACCAACCAGCTTTTTAAACTTAACAAGTCCAAGATCAGGCTCAATACCAGTCGTGTCACAGTCCATCATAAAACCGATGGTACCTGTTGGCGCCAATAAGCTAGCCTGTGAGTTGCGTACGCCATAAAGTTCACCCAGTTCGACTGCTTCGTCCCAGGAGTTGGCGGCTGCGCTGAGCAGCTCTTCGGCAACCAGGCTGGCATCGATTTTAGAAACCTCTTCACGGTGCATACGTAAGACACTAAGCATGCCTTCGCGGTCTTTATGGAATCCAGCAAACGGACCGACTTGGCGTGCGAGCTTTGCGCTGGTGGCGTAGGAATGACCAGTCATGAGCGCAGTGATAGCCGCCGCCTGGGCACGGCCTTCGTCGCTGTCGTACGGCAAACCTTGAGCCATCAATAGAGCGCCTAGGTTAGCGTAGCCAATCCCAAGCTCGCGGTATGCGCGGGCGTTCTTGGTGATTTTTTCGGTAGGATATTCTGAATAGCCAATCAGGATTTCCTGGGCGGTAAATACAATTTCGACAGCATGCTTGAAAGCTTCGATATCAAAGCTGCTATCATCCTGCAGGAATTTAAGCAGGTTTAAACTAGCTAAATTACAGGCTGAATTATCAAGATGCATGTATTCGCTACAAGGGTTTGAACCATTTATAGGTCCCGCGTTGGGCGTGGTGTGCCAGCGGTTGATAGTCGTATCAAATTGCATGCCTGGATCGGCGCATTCCCACGCAGCTTCCGCGACCTGGCGGAACAGTTCACGCGCCCGAATTGTTTCTACTGACCTGCCGGTCGTGACAGCACGCAGTTCCCAATCTTTATCTTCTAGCACAGCTTGCATGAAATCGTCAGTTACACGTACCGAATTATTGGCGTTTTGGTATTGGACGCTAAAACTGTCTTTGCCGTCCAAGTCCATATCAAAACCAGCTTCTTTCAGGACTCGGGCTTTGCGTTCCTCGATGGCTTTGCACCAAATGAATTCCAATACGTCAGGATGGTCAGCATTCAGAATAACCATCTTTGCAGCACGGCGGGTCTTACCACCACTTTTAATTGCGCCAGCCGAAGAATCTGCCCCGCGCATAAAACTCAACGGTCCACTGGCTGTCCCGGCACTTTTGCCTAGGCGCTCTTTTGAGGAACGGATAGCGCTGACGTTCACCCCAGATCCTGAGCCGCCCTTAAAGATCATGCCTTCTTCTTTGTACCAATTTAAGATCGACGGCATGGTGTCGTCCACGGCCAAAATAAAGCACGCGCTGGCCTGCTGGGCACGCTCAAGTGCGCCGATATTAAACCAGACCGGCGAATTAAAGGCTGCTCGTTGTGTAACCAGGATCGTCTTTAATTCTTCCCGGAAATCTTCAGCCTCAGCGTCAGATTCAAAATAACCCTCTTGTACCCCTGTTCGTGTAATCGTATCTGCTACCCGGTTGACCAGATGCTGCAAAGACGATTCGCGCTGTTTGGTTCCCGGTGTTCCAGTAAAGTACTTTTGTGCCACGATGTTGATAGCATTCAGTGACCAACCTTCTGGAAACTCCACGTCTTTTTGCTCAAAGACTGGCTTGTCAGTCATTGGATTCTTAATAACAGAATCGCGTTTGACCCATTTAACGGCGTCATAGGCTTTAGTTTTTGGCTTGGTAAAGTATCTTTTTACCCCTAGGCCTGTTGTTTGTGACATTATTTAAACTCCCTCTATTGTCCGCCACCTCCGTAAACGGACGTTTATTTTGTACTATTGTTTGTTCGTTTAAGTGTTCCCCTCTGCTTATCTTTGCTTGCAAAGTTAGCCTATACTCCTTTATTAAGTACTGACCCTAAAGAAGATCAGCGGAACAGCTCCTTTGGTATTCATGAGTATATGAATGTCGGGAAGAACCGTCAAGTCACTTAGGACTTGGTGGGCTCTGTGCGCAGATTCTTAACTACAGATAACTCCTTTTCGAATCCAGCTATATCCTTAAACCGCCTATAAACACTGGCAAAACGCACGTATGCGACTTCATTGACAAGTGCCAGTTCATCCATAACGTATTGTCCAATCTTGTGTGAGGCTATTTCGGTCTCTCCGCTTTCATACAGTTTATCTTCAATCCGTCCCACTACTTGTTCAAGCTCGACACTGTTGACATTAGTCTTTTCGCAAGCCCTATACAGTCCTGCCAGTAATTTTTCGCGGCTAAATAATTCTTGCGCCCCATTGTTTTTAATAACAATGAGTTGCGGGCGCTCTAGTCGCTCATAGGTAGTAAACCGATGCTGACAATCTGTACATTCGCGGCGGCGGCGAATGGCTTTGCCTTCTGCAACGTCCCTTGACTCGATCACTTTGGTGTCGGCCAAGGAGCACTGATTGCATTTCATATGTACCCCTCTCATTTTCAGCGCCCTAAATACTAGGGCTGAAAATTAAATCTCTTAAATTTTTTATGTACTAGCCGCTGTACCCTATATTACCGATGTACTAGATATAGCGTTATTAATAAGCATAATAGCCCCATAGATAGCGCTTTGCAAGCGTAGTATCGGTGTATTATTTACCACCTAAGTGCTTATGATTTATCGTCGGTTTTGTCTTTTTTATCAGAGGTGCGATGCCGTTTTAAACGTCGTAAAAAAGATGGTTTTTCCAAGTCATCATCGCTACCTACAGTGCCAAAGAAACCTTCGGCCGCTTTATCGCCGTTTTCGGTGTCAGTATTTTCTTTTTTAACTTCCTCTTCTGTATGCCAAATGGCTTTGCTTGGCTCGTCATTCTGGAAGGCTGCCGCTACTTCATCGCCTTCTTTTTTCTCGAGATCCATATTGATATCAGACATTGTGTTTTCACTGGTAGTAGCAACTGTGTTGGCTGTTTCACTTTGGAGTGCCGGAAGGTCTACTTTACGATTAGCAAAGTATGCAGCATCAAAACCTGTCGCTACAACCGTAATTATAATTTCGCCCTGTAGTTCTTCATCGATCGTGGCACCAAATATGATATTGGCGTCAGGATCAGCTGCATTGGTAATAGCTTCGGCGGCAGTATTTATCTCATGCATCGTGAGATCATTGCCGCCAATGACGTTAAATAAGATACCACGTGCGCCATCAATCGAGACCTCCAGCAAAGGTGATTCAATAGCTTGCTGAGCAGCTTCTACAGCCCGGTTTTCACCGCTAGCACGGCCGATACCCATGAGGGCTGAACCGGCAGAGCTCATGACAGTTTTGACGTCTGCGAAGTCTAGGTTAATAAGGCCATTGACCGTAATCAAGTCTGAGATGCCTTGTACACCCTGGCGCAGGACATCATCAGCTACTTTAAAGGCATCAAGAAGCGGTGTATGACGATCAATGGTTTGTAGCAAGCGGTCATTAGGAATAGTAATAAGCGTGTCAACGTGCTGACGTAAGCCCTCGACAGCAACTTCTGAGTTGCGGCGGCGTTTCACACCCTCGAAAGCGAAAGGTTTGGTTGCAAAACCGACTACTAGCGCGCCCGTTTGGTGGGCGAGTTCTGCAACGATTGGCCCCGCGCCGCTACCCGTTCCACCGCCGGCCCCGAGGGTTACAAAAATCATATCCGCCCCAGCAAGCGCTTGAGCAATTTCCTCACGCGATTCATCAGCAGCTTTCTGACCAACTATCGGGTCAGCCCCAGCACCTAGGCCACGGGTTGCATCTTTACCAATGTGAATCTTGATCGGAGCCAAGGAGTGATGCAAAGCTTGAGCATCTGTGTTAATAGTAATAAAATCGACGCCATGTACGCCTGATTCGATCATTCTATTAATCGCAGCTCCCCCTGCGCCACCTATGCCAACAACAATAATCCTGGCAAATGTTTCTATAGTCGGGGTAACCTGCGGCATGACAACTCCTTTATCTAACAGTAAGTATACCTTACGGTCTTATTCGTATCAATTCCCAGTGCATAAAAAATGTAATCAAGTCTATTTATTGCTTGCGCCCAAAGCGCTTGAATACATTTTGTGCTGATGCTTTGAAGCCCGCAAAACTATCCGCCCCTGTTAGGTTTGAGTCACCATGTTGTCCAAGAAGCATATTCAGCCACATAAGTCCTATTGCCGTGGCATAAGGTTCATCGGCTATAGTATCGACAATTCCGGTTACGGGTAATAATTTTCCATTGCGTGCAGGTAGTTGCAAAGCTTCTTTAGCAAAATCGTCTATGCCCGGCAGCCTTGAAGCACCACCTACCAATACAACTCCACCGGGCAGTTTGCCTGACTTGTGAATCTTCTTGAGTTCTTTATCGACGTATTCAAATAATTCTTCGGCACGAGCCTCTAGAATCATATGAATATCGGCTAAATTAAATTCGTGTTCCGCTTCTGTATGACGGACTTTGACCGATGCATTACGTTTTGCTGAAGAACTAAGCGTTCCATGCTCCAGCTTTGCTGCCTCAGCCACATCTAAATCCGTGCGCAGCCCAATTGCAAGATCATTTGTCATGTGAATGCCACCAATCGGAATCACGGCTACATGCTGAACTTCTCCGTCTTCGAACACCACGATATTAGTTGTTCCCGCGCCAATATCTAGTACGGCTGTACCTGATTCTTTTTGCTGGCGTGATAAAACGGCTTCTGCTGCAGCCAGACTAGATACGGTGTGGTGTGTGGGAAAAATATTAGCTTTTTGCAGGGCTATATCAAGGCTTTTTATCGCCGGCGTTGAGACGGTCACAATATGAGTATCGACTTCAAGCCTGACGCCATGCATTCCCACCGGGTCTTTAATACTTTCATGACCATCCAGCCGGTAATTCTTGGCAAAAACTTGGATAATATCTCGGTTTGGTGGTAGTTGGATTATCGTTGCAGCTTCTTCAGCTCGTTCGCGGTCCTCAACGCTGATTTCACGGTTAGCCGTACTAATGGCAATCACACCCCGGGAATTCACTCCACCAACGTGAGCCCCATTAATATTGACTGTAGCTGAGGAAATACGTGTGCCAGAAATTCTTTCCGCTTCCATAACCGCCTGACTGACAGCTTGGGCTACATCTTCCACATGAGATACGACGCCTTTTCTCATACCCGTATTTGGGGCGGAACCATAACCAATAATAGAAGGTGTGTTTGTTTCCGCGTCATCAAACATGCCTACAACACACCGGACGGTGCTTGTACCAATATCAATACCGACAAAGTGCGGAAATGCCGTATCGCGCATGCTTTGCAGTATACCGCCTAAGCTTATATAATCGCAACAGGTCTGAAGGTTTTATTTTA
>JALYQI010000069.1 GCA_030855955.1 bacterium
GTGGTACCGGTGGTGTGACTTGGTTTATTCCGCCAGAAGACAAAAGCTACCACAGCGTTATTGAATATAAAGATGTGCTAGCGCGTATGCTTGGCGGCCGCATTGCCGAAGAAGTCAAATACGGCGAAGACCGCGTTACGACCGGCGCCGGCTCCGATCTACAGAAAGCCGCCGAACTCGCCCGCGAAATGATCATCAATCAAGGCATGGGCAAGAAATTGAGGCATCAGGTTTTCCATGTAGAGGAGGGTATGATGATGGAGCGTATGGTACATGAACGCCAATTCTCTGATGATACGGCCAAGATCATTGATGATGAGGTCGAGGGTCTAATCACTGAGGCTGCTAATCGTGCTCGAACAGTCATCAAGGCAAATGTCAGTAAGCTGGAAGCATTAAAAGATAAGTTATTAGAAAAAGAAACCGTCGAAGCCGAAGAGGTACTGTCTATCTTGGATGGTGCCAAGATGCCCAAAGAAGCTGCGTTGTACTAAATTATTTAAATTCCCCTGGCGCTCTGTCTGTTAGGGGGCCTATAATAATAGGGAATGAAAAGCCGTATTATTAGCCGGGCGAATCAGAAGGTCTCTTTAAGTGGCACAGCTGCACTTCTTATTGTGACGGCCTTACTGGGCCAAATACTGGGCTTTTTACGCGTCAAGTTCGTCAACGCTAACTTTAGCGCCCTGGGCCCTGAGAGTACCGATGCTTTTTTTGCTGCCTTCAAAGTACCTGATTTTTTCTTCTATACTGTGGCAGCTGGAGCCTTGGGTGTAGCATTCATCCCCGTACTGGCGGATCATCTGGAACGGCATGATCGCAAAGGGGTGTGGGAATTGTCTACCAGTTTGCTCAATCTTCTAGCAATATTAATGACAATAGTTGGGGTAATCATTTTCATATTTGCCGAGCCCCTTATAAGTCACATCGTGGCGCCGGGAATGGAGCCTCAGCAGCTGCACAACGCCGTAATTATGATGCGACTAATTGCCTTTAACCCCTTATTGTTTACGATAGCCGGCATTTTAACAGCCACCCAGCAGACATTTGGAAGGTTTTTCTTTTATGCTATTGGCCCACTGATTTATAACTTGAGTATTATAATCAGTATTTATGTATTCAAAGATAACATCGGCTTGGTCGGTTTAGGTATCGGAGCTTTAATCGGGGCTATCTTGCAGGTGCTTATTGTGTTTTTAGGTATGAACGGTATTAATTTTCAGTGGTCACCTAAGATATATTTCAAATCACCTGATTTTCGTAAAATTTTACGTCAACTACCGGCTCGCTCTATAGACCAAGGCATCGACTCCATTAACTCGATTGCGGAAACTAATTTTGCCCGCCGCCTCGGTACGGGCTATTTGAGTTTCTATGAAAACGCCTACACGCTCCATACGGCACCGACACTGCTTATCGGCACCACAATTTCTACGGCGGCCTTTCCGCGCTTAAGCGAACGGTTGAGCCAAGGCCGAACTGATTTATTCCGAAAAGAATTCTTACAAATCCTTCGTATTATTATCTGGATTGCAGTGCCGGTGGTTGTGATCAGTTTTTTCGCCCGCGGTTATCTGGCTCGTATTATCTTTAGCCGGGACGCTCCTGAGATCGCTGCTATCTTTGGGTTTTTGTGCGGGGCTATATTTTTCCGAACGATTTATGCTATTATTTCTCGCTACTTTTACGCCCAGAAAGACACCTGGACGCCATTAGCTATTTCTATTTTTGCCATTGCCCTAAACATTTATTTGGCGTGGCAGTTATCACAAAAAGACAGTTACGGCGTATCAGGACTTGCCATGGCACAATCAATAGTGGCGGCTGTAGAGGTGGTACTCTTATTTGGTATCATGCTCGCCAAAGATTTTCGGCTATTTGATAAAGAATTCTGGGGCGGTATTTGGCGGATCATGTCGGTGACAGGATTTAGCGTGGTAGCAACATACATAATGTTGCAGATTTTCCCGTTGCTATCGAGTGATACTGGCTTTCTTACGCTAGGTGTAAAGCTTGGTTTAATCACACTAGTAACGTTGTCAGTCCACGTATCATTATCATCTTTATTTGGATTGGAAGAAGCCCAACCGGTCATAAGTAAACTTCGACAAGTAGGGCGACTTGCCCTGCGTCCTGTCAAAATTGATTGGTAACAGGGGTAGTAATCTGTTAGAATAATGGTTTAATGAACCAAGATCACATTCGGAATTTTTGTATAATCGCACATATCGACCATGGTAAATCAACCCTGGCTGACAGGTTATTGGAGCTGACCGGCACAGTTCAGAAACGCGATATGAAAGCGCAAATGCTCGATAAAATGGATCTTGAGCGTGAGCGCGGTATTACTATTAAGCTTGCGCCGGTAAGGATGCAGTACAAGGGCTTTGAACTCAACCTTATCGATACCCCAGGTCATGTCGATTTTTCCTACGAAGTATCGCGTAGTCTCGAAGCTTGCGAAGGTGCCATTTTAGTGGTTGATGCAAGTCAGGGAATTCAGGCCCAAACGCTTGCTAATGTGTACTTAGCTTTGGCGGCAGATTTACATATAATCCCTGTGCTCAATAAGATCGATTTACCTGCGGCAGATATGGAGCGGGTGAGTGGGGAAGTGATCAGTCTTCTTGGCTGCGAAAAAGAAGACATACTACTTATTTCTGCCAAAACCGGGCAGGGAGTCGAAGCCGCACTAGACCGGATTATAGAACAAGTCCCCTGCCCCAAAGGCGCAGTAGGGGAGCCTACCCGTGCATTAATTTTTGATAGCTATTATGACGATTACCGCGGCGTAATTTTGTATGTTCGAGTGGTAGATGGCCAAATCCATAAATCTGATCAAATCCGCACAATTTCTTCATCAACAAATGGAATCGCTCTTGAAGTTGGGAGCTTGAATCCTTCAATGTCCCCTAGTCTGGAACTTAAAACCGGCGAGATTGGCTATATCGTCACTAACCTTAAAAGCACGCGGGAAGCCAAAGTCGGCGATACTGTAACGCTTGTAAAAACCCCAGCAACTGATGCCCTTCCCGGCTACCGCGATGTTCGTCCATTTGTATATGCCGGGCTGTTTCCAGACAGCAATGAAAATTATGTTGCCTTAAAAGATGCGATTGAAAAGTTATCTCTTAGCGATTCAGCGCTTGTATATGATCCGGAAAATTCGCCCGTCTTAGGTTTTGGTTTTCGGGTTGGATTTTTAGGACTACTTCATATGGACATAGTGCGCGAGCGGCTGGAGCGCGAGTACGACCTAGACCTAATTATCACCAATCCTTCGACTGACTACCACATACAACCTTTAAAAGGCGAAGAATTAATTATTAAATCAGCTGCCGATCTGCCTGACCCTGCCCAGATCGCCCAAATCCGAGAACCGTGGATTAAGGGAGAAATTGTTGCACCCAAAGATTATGTAGGCGCGGTCATTCAGCTGATTTCAAGTACGCGCGGCATTCAAAAAAATATTTCCTATGTTGATGCTCAGCTAGCACTGGTCAGTTTTGAAGCGCCGCTGGCCAACCTTTTAACCGATTTTTATGATCAGCTCAAAAGCATCACCAGCGGCTACGGATCATTCAATTACGAGCTTGATGATTATCGCGCAGAAAACTTAGTATGCCTCGATTTTTATGTGGCCGGTGACCGGGTTGACGCACTCAGTATCATGGTACATAGATCAGAGGCTGAACGGGTAGGCCGCGAAACAGTGGGCAAATTAAAAGAAGTCATACCAAGGCAGAATTTCCAGGTGGCGTTGCAAGCCGGTATCGGCGGGCGGTTTATTGCCCGTGAAGACGTTAGTGCCTATCGCAAAGACGTAACTAGCGGCTTGTATGGTGGCGATGTATCCCGTAAGAAGAAGGTTTTGGCCAAGCAAAAGAAGGGAAAAGAAAGACTTAAAAGATTTGGTAAAGTCGATATCCCCGCCGAAGCTTTCACGGTCATGCTCAAACGCGATTAAGCATCAATCAACATCTTCAGTAATTTTTACCCCATTTTCGAGTAGAAAAGTTTCGGTGCCGCGCACCAATTCTTTAATCGTATGATCTGGCCCACTTAATTCTGCTGCTGTCATTAAATACGCTGTCCATAAATCGGGTTGGCCTGCATCAGGCGGTGTAGCAAAAGCATCGCGGGCTAATATAGTATGCTTCGTAATAAGACTACCAACGGCCAGACTCAATTCCCTAAGCCTCATGTTTTCCTCAAGCCGAATGTAGTACTCAACAGGCGACGTGGGCAGGTTGACGCGAGGCATTGATACATGTTCTCACGGAGGAGAGTGGATTTCAGTAAGCTAAGTCACAGCATTAACTTTCTTATGCATTTGTATTGGAGCTGGTACAATAAACATAAGTATGGATAAACAAGCAGTTATTGCTAAGCTTCGAGATTTGCAGCCCGGTTACCGTGCCAATCCAAATGTTATTGCTCAACTTTCTCATATAAACTTACTGACTGTGGTTGGCCCTACAGGTGCGGGTAAATCCACCATTGTGCGTCAGTCAGGTTTGCCCTTCGTGGTCGGGGACACAACTCGCCCACCACGTGAAGGGGAAATACAGGGCAGGGATTACAATTTCCGTACGGATTTGGATAATCTATCGGCTGAAATTGAAAGAGGCGAGTTTGTGCAATACGTAGTACAACGTGAAACCGAAATTTATGGCACCAAGGCCTCATCATATCCCTCTGCAGGAGCATGTATTATGTCAGTTTTAGCCACAGCTCTTATGGATTTTAAGACTCTGGGTTTTGGCTCGGTTAGACCAATTTACGTTGTACCGCCCAATCATTCGGAATGGATGCGCCGCATTAGTGCCCATCGAGACAAAGATCTTGAAGCTAGATTGCTTGAAGCCAAAGCGTCCTTAATGGCTGCTTTAAACGACCCATCATATGTGTTTATTCTTAATGACAACCTGGATACTGCAGTTGGTTTACTTCACAGCATTGCGCGTGGCAGTGTTGATATGAATGAATCTTCACGGGCGCGTACCTCGGCAGCAACGCTCTTTGAGCATTTGCAAAAGGTCATTCGTTAGATTTGAAGACTTGAATAAAACAAAAAATAATCAATAATATAAAAATGAAAACTAAAAATAAGCTTCATCATATCGAGGAATTTCGTAAAGTTCTAAAAGGCTACCGCCCAAGCGATGAAAGTTTACAAATTCTGCACGAAACCCCAATTGTTCTGTTGGTCGGACCGACTGCGGCCGGTCGTAATAAATTAATAAACTTGCTGGTGGCCACCCACCGATATCATTACATTGTCTCGCACACCACTCGTCTGCCCCGAAAAAATGATGGTGTCATGGAGGAGGATGGTGTGGAATATTGGTTCAAATCAGAAGAATATTTTTTGGATGGCTTGAGAGCTGGCGCATATTTAGAAGCTGCTATTATTCATGACCAACAAGTATCTGGTATAAGTTTAGACGAGCTTACTAAGGCTCGTTTGGAGGATAAGATCGCCGTAGATGAAATTGAAGTAAATGGCGCCGAGCATATTCAAAGGTATAAAAATGATGCATTGTTTATATTCTTACTGCCGCCAACTTTTGAAATATGGATGGAGCGTTTAGGAGGGCGCGGGCAGATGGACGAAGCCGAAGTTCGTCGCCGATTGGAAAGCGCAGTGGAAGAAATTACTACCGCCCTTGGTACGGATTTCTATCATTTTGTTATAAATAACGAAATTCATGAAGCCGCGACGGCAGTTGATGAGCTCGCCAAAGGGAGAGAACCGGATGCTCAAAAGCAGCAGTTGGGCCGTGATCACGCTGAACAGCTTATTATTAATACTGAATTATATCTAAACAAACCTAAGCAACATTTTCCAGAACTTTTGTAAGCTTAGACTTGCCAACTTCAGCTAACTGCCCAATCGCCTTATCGGCACGCTTCACTAAAGCTGAGGGGCTTAGTTCTAATCTGATATGTACACTATCTGCAACCATGTCTATAGCATCCTTAACAATATCAACACGTGAATCGCCCACAGGTGTAATCTCGGCTCCCACTTGAGCCACACGCATCCCCAGTTTATGAGCATAAAACAGTGCTTGACGATCTGCTGCCCAGCGCTTTTGATTAACATGATCGCCCCAAATGATTTGAGCGGCTTCAGACGTAAAAGCTTTAGCTCCTGCTTGAGGATCTTTTGCTCCAGTTGGGGCGATTAACTCACATAATTTGTGCATACCCGTATGGCCTATAGATCTTAGACGCGAGTCATGTTGCTGGGTATCTGATCGATAGGCAACAGCTATATCGGCACCATGCTCAACTTCTTCAAATAGTCTGTGTATAGTTGTAGGGGCATATGAACCATCAGAATCAGTATATATACGTACATTCCCGTGGGACCCAAGGTAGCCCATTCTTAAAGCATGTCCGCGGCCTTGGTTTGGTATGTATGACAGCACATCAGTAACTCCAAGTGTTTCCGAAAGTGCACTGGTCTCATCTGTCGACCCATCATCGACAACCAGCAATTCCCAGCTGTCAAAACTATCTGTCAAGTACATTTGGTATGAATCGATTGCTCGGCGAAAAGCGTCGCCACGAGGACTTGTTGGGGTTTCCTGGCGTGAAGCTTCATTATAGGCAGGTAAGATAAGCGATATTTCAGGAGTCGCATTTTTCCACTCAGTATCATAATATTCAGCATTAAGCATTAAAATATTATAAATTAAATAACACATAAAGTCAATATATTAAGGTCGTGTAATGTGATTGAAAATTTGCCGATAAATCCACAGTATGGAATAATACGCTTATGCCTACACTAAGGCGTAACAAAGTACGCCAAGAAAAACATAAACCAGAAATAGTAACCGGCGGATTCGAACTTCATTATGAAGATGTCATCAACCGAAATCGCTTTTCGCTGATTTTATTTTTTGCCACAGGCTTGATAATGCTAGCGGCATTTATCCCTAATGCAGTTTATCAGTCTGTAGCAAATGAGGATCATATTATGATCGAAGCCGAATCGGGGTCGATTCTTAATTCTGACTTTGTAACCAAAGTTGAGGGTGATATGACTGCCAGTGACAATAGTTACATAGAATTCCGATCTTCCACACGCAACTAGTTTGGCACTCTTGTATTTTGAGTGCCAAACTAGTATAATTTGATTACTATGACAGAGCGGCAGCAAGCAATTCTGCTATCGGTGGTTGAGCAATATGCCGAGGTGGCAAGTCCTGTCGGCAGTAGTCTGCTGGCCAAACTTTTTAATGTTTCCAGCGCCACTGTGCGCGCCGAAATGGCTGAGCTCGAGCGTCTTGGATACATAACTCATCCCCATACCAGCGCCGGACGCATCCCAACCGACAAGGGTTACCGGTTTTATGTTAATCATTTAGCCGAACAAGTCGACGGTGATGAACGCCGTGGCGAAAGGGCAATTTCTACTCGAATTTCGTCAGGTGGTATGCCGGAGCGCACGATTCGCAACGCAGTTGATACGCTAGTAGAACTAACGCATAATTTAGGCTTGGCAACTATCGGTGACCAACTCTACATGAGTGGCCTAAGCAACCTGTTTGGCCAACCGGAATTTATGCTTCCTGGCCAAGTGCAAGAAGTCGCTCGACTGCTTGATAATCTCGAGCCATGGCTGCGCGAAGCCGCACCCAATGATCCATTAAGTGTCTATATCGGCCGCGAAAATCCCATCGGCCGTGGTGCAGGTTGTAGCCTGATTATCAGCCGTTTCCGCTCGCCGTATTCTGATCGCAGCTATATCGGTGTGCTTGGGCCAACACGCCAAAGCTACCGCGAAGTCACGGCGCTGGTCTCGCGCGCTGGCCGCGCGCTGGAGGAAGCAACTTATGCCTAGTTCTAGTAGATCGTTCTTATTGGAGATGGCCACCGAACAATTTACACATGATTTTGTAGAAGATATATTTTCCCAGGATGATGAACCAAGCTGGGTTGAAGCCACAAGTAGGCTTTATAGAGAAACGATTGGTTTAGACGAATCACTGATAAGAGAAGCACGTAAAGCAGGAGTTAGTAGAGGTTTGATGACTTTAATGAACTTTCAAAGAGAAATAGAGGTAATGATAACCGATGCCTAAACAAACCAAAGTTTCAGCAGAAGAATTACAACAGAAGATTGCGGAGCTCAGCGAAGCCTTACTCCGCGAGCGGGCCGATGCTATGAACGTGCGCCGCAGGGCTGAAGAGGATCGTATCAAATTGGGTTCGTTTTATAAGGCCAGCGTTGTGCGTGAACTATTGCCGGTAATCGATAATTTTGAGCGCGCCCTCAAGCATGTGCCAAAGGAACTAACCGGCAATGATTACGTCAAAGGCATAGAAGGCGTTATCAAACAATTTGAGCAAACCCTAGAGAAGTTAGGGGTAGAACGCATTAAAACTGTCGGACAACCATTTGATCCTCATATGCACGAAGCTGTCAGCCACGATGAGGGTGATGGTAAATCAGAAGTCGTTAATGAAGAATTGCAGTCAGGGTATAAAATGGGCGATGAAATCCTCCGTCATGCCATGGTAAGGGTCAAAGGTTAAAGTATGCTTCATCCGGAAGAACTTGAAGCCACTATTGCCCGGTTGCAGGCTATAATAAATGGAGAGCCACCGTTCACTTATGACGTGGTGCCTACAGCTGAGCAAAACGAAGATGATAATAAGGAGTTATTAATACATAAATTAGCCGGGCAAACAGCTTCTAATACTGTTCTTGAGCGGGTCTTTCCTGAATTTTCCTAACCCTCATTGCTTTATATGTAGGCTTATGCTATAATAAAATTATGTCTGAATCAAATATTACTCCTTCTTTTAGTCCAGAAGAGCTAGCAAGAATTGCTGAAGCAGAATTAAAAGGTCGAGAAGAAGCTAAGAGGTTACTTGGTGAGCAAGCCGCGGAGAGTTTCTTTGATTATATGGATGCAAAACGAGCAGGAACTCCCCCTACAAGGTAAATAATTATTATTAATATTAGCACTCGATAGTCTTGAGTGCTAATTTTTTTGTGATACAATAGTTTTAGCACTCTGATGCACATATTGCTAAAATAAGGGAGAACACAATGGGTAAAATTATAGGTATCGACTTAGGTACAACCAACTCAGCCATGGCTGCCATGCAGTCGGGTAAGGCTGAAATTATTACAAACTCAGAAGGCGGCCGTACCACGCCCTCTGTTGTAGCTGTTAACAAAAACGGCGAACGCTTAGTGGGCCAAGTCGCCCGCCGCCAGCAAGTGACCAACTCAAAAGGTACGATTTATGAAGTAAAACGCCTGATCGGCCGCAAATTCAGTGACAAAGAAGTTCAACGCGACCTGAAACTTATGGGTTACGAAATCGTCAAATCCGGTAACGGCGTCAAGGTAAAGATGGGCGACAAAGAGTATAGCCCAGAGGAAATCAGCGCCATGATCTTAGGCAAACTAAAATCTGATGCCGAAAGCTTCTTGGGCCAGCCGGTTACAGAAGCGGTCATCACCGTGCCTGCTTACTTTGACGACAGCCAGCGCCAAGCTACCAAAGATGCCGGTAAAATCGCCGGCTTGGAAGTAAAACGCATTATCAACGAACCGACTGCCGCCGCCCTGGCCTATGGTCTGGACAAGGGAAGTAAAACCGATGAAAAAATCGCCGTTTACGACCTCGGTGGGGGTACTTTTGACGTTTCAATCTTAGAACTCGGCGACGGTGTTTTTGAAGTTAAATCTACCAATGGTGACACCCACCTCGGTGGTGCCGACTTTGACCGCGTTATCGTTAATTACTTTGCCGATGAATTTAAAAAAGAGCATGGCCTGGATATCTCTGAAGACAAAGCCGCCATGCAACGCCTGCGCGACGAAGCTGAAAAAGCCAAGATTGAACTTTCTACTGCCAATGAAGTTAATGTAAATCTGCCGTTTCTTACGGCTGATGCTGATGGCCCTAAACACTTTGAACACAAGCTATCACGCGCCAAACTTGAGAGTTTGGTTGGTGATCTTGTTAGTAAAACTGCCGAACCGTGCGAAAAAGCCCTCAAAGACGCCGGTCTCAAGGCCAGTGATATTAATGCCGTCGTTTTGGTTGGTGGTATGACCCGTATGCCGGCTGTACAAGAGCAGGTCAAGAAAATTTTTGGCAAAGACCCGATGAAGGGTGTTAACCCTGATGAAGTTGTGGCTATTGGTGCAGCTATCCAAGGTGGCGTCTTACAAGGTGATGTTAAAGACGTGCTGCTGCTTGATGTCACGCCATTATCGCTCGGTATCGAAACCATGGGTTCTGTCAGCACTAAATTAATTGAACGAAATACGACAATTCCGACTAGCAAATCTGAAGTTTTCTCTACCGCTGCCGACAACCAGAATCAAGTTGAAATTCATGTGCTGCAGGGCGAACGCGAATTTGCGCAAGACAATAAATCTTTGGGCCGCTTTATACTCGATGGTATCCCACCTGCCCCACGCGGTGTGCCGCAAATCGAAGTTACCTTTAATATCGACGCCAATGGTATTTTAAACGTCACCGCCAAAGACAAAGGTTCCGGCAAAGAGCAGAGTATTACCATTCAAGGCTCGTCTGGCCTATCAAAGGATGAAGTTGAGAAAATGGCCAAAGATGCCGAGGCTCATGCCGAAGAAGATAAGAAGCGCCGTGAATCAGTCGATGCCCGTAATGGCCTAGATAGTTCTATCTATCAAGCCGAAAAATTAATTGCCGACAATAAAGACAAGATTTCTGAAGATGACCAAAAAGTCATCACCGAAGCCGTAGAAGCAGCTAAAAAAGTCGCCGCTGATGAAAAAGCTGATTCCAGCACCCTAGAAGCTGCTAGCAAAGAACTAAGTGACAAATTGATGCCGATCGGTGCCAAAATGTACGAGCAAGCCGCTAAAGAAGAAGCGCCAAAAGAAGGCGAAGAAAAGTCAGAAGACAAAAAATCCGACAAAGACGAACCGGTAGAAGGCGAAGTCGTCGACGACAAGGAAAAATAAAGTTCAAAGTATAGACTTTACTTGATGATTCAAGATAGGCTTTGAGCAGTTAGGTGAGCACTAGCACTCCTGCCCCCTAGAGTGCTAAAATATACTGTAGCTTATGAGTAAACGTGATTATTATGAAGTTTTAGGTGTGGGCAAAGCTGCCAGCGCTGATGAAATTAAAAAAGCCTTCCGTAAAAAAGCTGTTGAGTTTCATCCCGACAAAGAAGGCGGCAATGAAGATAAGTTCAAAGAAGTTAATGAGGCCTATGAAGTCTTAAAAGATAATTCAAAACGCCAGCGTTATGACCAGTTCGGCCATGCGGGTGTCGGAAGTAGTGCCGCTAGCGATGGCAATCCTTTTGGCGGTTTTGGTGGTAGTACCCAGGGTCAAAATGTGAATTTTGACTTCGGTGATTTGGGCTTAGGTGACATCTTTGGTAGCTTTTTTGGTGGTGGGCAGCAACGTGAACGAAGGGCCAAGCGTGGGCGTGACGTGGAAACTGATGTAGTAATAAGTTTTGAGCAGGCAGTATTTGGTACAGAGGTCGAACTCAATCTTGTCATGGAGGATCAGTGTGAACACTGCAAAGGCACGACGGCCGAACCCGGGCATCAAATGAAAGCCTGTGATACATGTAAAGGTTCAGGCCAAGTCATTAGTGTGACGCGAACAATTTTTGGGAACATCCAACAGGCCACGACTTGCCCAACTTGCCACGGCACCGGACAAGTGCCTGAAAAAGAGTGTAGCGTTTGTAGGGGTAAAGGTACCAAATCCAAGAATCAAGAAGTGCGCTTAAAAATTCCAGCCGGCATCGACGACGGTGCCACCATCCGCTTGCGTGAACACGGTGAAGCTATGGCCAATGCGCCCAAAGGTGATCTTTATGTCAACGTACGCGTTAAGGCTCATAAGCATTTTACACGCGAAGGCGACTTGATCTTATCCGAAGAAGTAATCTCAATGATTGATGCCGCTTTGGGAGCTGAAATAAATGTCGACACAGTTGATGGGCCTGTTAAGATGAAGGTACCTGCCGGTACGCAAAGTGGTACGGACTTTAAACTTAGCAGTCACGGCGTGCCACACCTACGTGGTGGTTCACGGGGCGCACATATAGTCACACTGAATGTAGAGACGCTACAGAATCTTTCAAAGACTCAACGAGAACTACTGGAACAATTAAAATCGACCAGCAGTGCCAAAAAAGGTTTTTTCAAGTAGTTGCGAAACCGTTAGCTTCTAGCGCATAATCAATATTAATTATGAAACCTCTCAAATCAGAGGAAGCTGGATTTATTACTATGATCGTTATGATGCTAGTTATTCTGATAGCAGCTATCGCCTTCGTATATCTACGTGTTGCCCGCTTGAATGGCTAGCAGTTTCTATTCTCTGAAGAATAAGATACACTCCAGGGGATATGCTAAAGATAACGAACAGATTGCTCAAGCAGTCTGCAGAGTCACGAGGATGGAAAGTAGAAGTATTAAGTGAGAACCCTGGAATATTGAGATATAGTTTGCCAGAAAATCTACAAGTTATCCTTCAGAGTACGATTTCGCCATTTACACCTGCTATTTCTGTTGCGATAGCTGATGATAAATATACTACTTTTCTACTGGCAAAAGAGAACGCGGTGCCGGTTGCAATGACGCATAAAGTTCAAGATGAGGAAGAGGGTTTAAGACTTCTTGAGCAGTATGGCGAGATTATTCTAAAGCCTGCCGGAGAAGCCCATGGGAATGGGGTTTCTACACAGCTAACTACTCCAGAACAAGTAAAGCTTGCTTATAGACGTGCATCTAGCTTTAAGTCTACTGTAATTGTTCAGCCTCAACTTCAAGGCAAGGATGTGAGAGTAGTTATAATTGGGGGTAAACTGGCAGCTGCAGCAACTAGGCATCCAGCATCAGTAACAGGTGATGGTAAGCAAAGTTTACGGGAACTCATACTTGCCGAAAATAATTCAGAAAATCGTTCACCGGGCTATTTCAAAGCACTGAACCTCATTAACATCAAAGCTGCAGAAGTGCACTTGGGTAAGAAGATAGACGAAATATCAGTAAAGGGCGAGGAGTATGTAGTTGTAGGAGCGGCAAATATTGGGACCGGTGGAACTTGTGAGGATATAACTGATTCTATCAGTTCAGTTATTATAGCTGACAGTAAAATGATATTAAGTGCGGCGGGGTTAGAAACAGGGGCCGCTGATTTCATCGTTAATAAGGAATCGCACACGTTGTTGGAGATAAATGCTAATCCTTCCTTTGGTTTACATACGTACCCAAGTATTGGCAAAAGTCATGATGTTGCTGGCCAGTATCTAGATTGGCTATATGCCAAATTAAAACAATCTGAAGGATCAGTAATTCAGCTGTAAAAGTATTGAAAATAAATTGATATTGTGCTATAATAATATCTGTTATTAAGCATAATCAGCATATCTTCTATGGAACATAACCAAATAAT
This sequence comes from bacterium, assembly GCA_030855955.1. Lineage (GTDB taxonomy): Bacteria > Patescibacteriota > Saccharimonadia > Saccharimonadales > JACDBH01 > JALYQY01. The sequence continues at coordinate 13,452 of JALYQI010000069.1, forward strand.
CAATCGCATTGGCTCTGCAGAATTGTTGCATTTACCTGACGCAGGTATTTTTAATATACCTGCAAAAATTGACACCGGTGCGGATAGCTGTGCGGTATGGGCTAGTAACATAGTCGAAAAGAATGGAGTACTGTCGTTCTGTCTATTTGCTGCGGGATCAGTTTTCTATACGGGAGATAGTATAAAGACGACGGAGTATAAGACAACTCCAGTAAAGAACTCATTCGGCGAAAAGGAGCTGAGATATGTAGTCAAGTTGAGTATTAGTATCGGTGATCGCCGTATTAAAGTGCGATTTACATTAGCGGATCGTTCTCGTAATCATTTTCCTATTTTGTTAGGTAAAAACTTTTTAAAGAAGCGTTTTTTGGTAGATGTGTCTGCTAGCTATGTACTTTCTCCCATAGGCGAGTTAATCAAGCGCAATCATTTAACAGTTCTAACTTCTCGGATAGACAAAGAATCCGAGCAATTTTTTACACTAGTAAAAAAAGAAGTAGAGGGTACGGAAATAAATCTGATCCACTATGACGATTTAGCATTCTGGTTTGATGATCAGCCGAAGATTACACTGGTCAGCACAGGCCAAGATCTGGCTGACACTAAAATCATTTATTTTAAGAATTATAAAAAGTATCCTGAACATGCAGTTGCTGTTGCCCAGTATGCCCGATATCGGAATGTTGTATTTCGAGATGAAGAAGTTGGACGATTTATTTCAACAAGTAAGCTAAGTGAAATGATGTTATTGAATACGCACGGATTACCTATACCTCGTGGGGTAGCCATGGCTTCGGATATAATGATCAAACATGCAGATGAGGTGATTACTTATGTCGGTTTGCCACTAGTTCTAAAGGATGTTTTTTCTGATCGTGGTAAAAATAATTACTTTATCGAATCTAAAGAAGAGCTAACTAGTAGACTAAAAAGCTCAGCAAAAGAATGTTACTTTGTCGCTCAAAAATACGTTCCTAATAATGGGTTTAGTCGAGTTCTAGTACTAGGCAAGGATTCAGTTATGATGGTAGATCGTAGCCAAGCAGTATCTAAAAAGTTAGAGCGCAGGCATTTAAATAAGCCGTTAGGCGGAGCGAATGCTAAACTAGTGGATGCTGGCAAAGTTCCCAGTAAACTTTCAGCTATGGCTACTAAAGCCAGTGAAGTATTACAGCGTCAAATTGCAGGGGTGGATCTAATCCAAGACATTGCTAGCAAAAAGTGGTATATCTTAGAGGTCAATTATAATCCGGGGATGGTAGGTTCTAGTTTTGAACTTCAAAAAGCAACAGTTTTTGGGAAGTATATAGCCAAAGAAATGGAGAGATGGTAAATACAATGAAAATCGCAATTTTATCTAATGGCCCAGCTAATTATTCGACGAAACGCCTCAAAGAAGAGGCTCTTAAACGCGGTCATGAAGTTGACATAATTAAATATAAGCACTGTCACGCGACGATTGAACAGAGCCACCCTATCGTGCGATACAAAGGTCAGATCCTTCCTCGTTATGACGCCATAATCCCGCGTATTGCCAGCAACATGACCCGCTACGGCACGGCTATCGTGCGCCAATTCGAAATGCAAGGTGTATTCACAACCGCGAGTTCAATCGCGATCGTACGTTCTCGCGACAAACTTCGTTCAATCCAACTTTTAGCCCGTGCAGGTGTAGGGATACCTAAAACAGTTTTTACACGTAATCTTAACGATATCGAAGATCTGATTGATGACATGGGTGGCTTCCCAGTTATTATCAAGCTGGCGCGTGGCACACACGGCAATGGCGTTGTATTGGCCGAAACTAAGAAAGCAGCCAAATCTGTTATGCAAGCTTTTTATGTCATGGACGACGACGGTACCAACATTCTACTGCAAGAATTTGTCAAAGAATCTGCTGGTGAAGATATCCGTGCATTTGTAGTAGGTGGAAATGTAGTTGCTAGTATGAAACGTCAATCTTTGGATGATGATTTCCGGTCTAATCTCCACCAGGGCGGTGAAGGCGTAACGATAAAACTGACTGAAGAAGAGAAAAAAACCGTCCAAAAAGCTGCCAAAGCGATGGGTCTGTCAATTTGCGGTGTGGACATTATGCGTTCTGATCGCGGTCCCTTGGTTTTAGAAGTAAATTCTAGCCCAGGCTTTGGCATCGAAAAAGTAACTGGCCGAAATGTAGCCGAAAAAATTATTGAATATGCAGAACAAAACTCTAAAGGACGACAACGCAAAGACCGTGTCGGCGCGTAAAGCGGCCGCTGTAGCAGTTGTTATAATATTTTCAGCATTCGGATTGAAGTTGCTAGCTAATAGGCCTGAAAAACTTAATTCTCCGCCAGTTCAAGTACCACAGGCAGCAGTACTACAGACTACAAAACTTTCTGTTAATGGTAAAGAATTTACTGCAGAAGTTACGGCTACGGAGGCCCAGAAGCAGCAGGGACTTTCGGGACGTGAATTCCTTGCTGCCGACAAAGCCATGTTATTCCCATATGATTCGCCTGACATATATTGTTTTTGGATGAAGGATATGAAATTCCCGATTGACATAGTATGGCTAAATAGTGACAAGACAATCAATACAATTCACGCCAATGTGCAACCCGAGACATATCCTAACCAGACATTTTGCCCTGAGACTCCGGCGTGGTATGTCGTTGAGTTTAGCTCCGGCACGGCAGCAGCTAAGAGCTGGCAAAAAGGTACACAGTTTTCTTTTTGAAGCTTACGCTTATAATGTAAGTAATGGTTGAATATATTTTAATGGGCGCAATGGCAGCCTTAATCGTTTTAATGCTAGCCCTGCGCACCAATACCGCCATTTGTTTCTTGGCAGTTTGCGCAGGCAGCGTCCTGCTAGAGTCATCTGGAGAGAACTTAAGCTTAATTGCCACCAGTGTTACAAGTGGCTTGAGCACATCTACTAATGTAATGCGTATTGTGCTTCTAACTACTCCCTTAGCGGTGTGTGTAATTATGCTCAGGAAACAGATGCCCACGGCGTTATTACCAATGGCGTTCGTGCCAGCAGTATGTAGTGTAATGCTTGGCACTATATATCTAGCACCTTTATTATCAGAAGGCACGCAAGGCTCCATCGCTGCCACCGAAACATGGAAACTATTAATCCAATACCAAGAACCAATCGTCGGGCTTGGCCTAGTGGTTAGCATCGTCTTACTGGCTTTGACGATCAAGAAGCCACACGACAAACGACAGAAAAAAAGCAAACACTAAAGTTGGTTTGGTTCAGAGGGCACTGCATTAGAGGGCATTTTGTTGTAGATATCCTGCAGTACTCCCATACCGATCGGACCTAGTAAAGCTAATAGTACAAAAGTCAGTGCGGACTGAGTTTTTCCCTTAGTATATACTTCTACTGCTTTGCCATAACGCCATATCCACCAATAACTCGCAAAAGGAATTACGAGTAGAATCGCGTTGGGGATTCTTTCGTTCGTTTTGCGTCGTAATACCCTTGCTGTGCTGATCATCCAATACAGCGTGTAGCCGGCGCCCACTATAATCATTATTAAAGCCCCAAACATTGGAAATAGCGCGCTGCTTTGGATCTCTTTAGATGGGCCGTCAGCAAAATCAAGCGCCAACAAAACATAGTAGCCGATCATAATCAGGGCGTAAGGAAAGCCGGCGACGAAAAGCGGATTACGATTTTGCATGTTTCTCCTTAAACGGTTGCAGGGGCAGCTGGTTCAGTGGGGGTTGGAGATGCTACGACGCTGCCTTCAACCTTATTTAGACTATCCTGAATGATGGCTTGCCCAATAAAGCCTAGCAAGAACTGCAAAATAAAAGCTAATATCGCACTCATTTTTTCGCTCGTTACTTGTTCAACGCCCTCAGAATGCTTCCACATCCACCAGATGTTAACAAAAGGTACGATCAACAGCCATGCCGTAGGAATATTCGCACCCAGCTTATTCATTTCTCCTTTGGTAGAGACAGCCCAATAGATGCTGTAAATTCCTAAAGTTATAAAAGGTAATAATAATACTGCTGCGGGACTTCGTTTTTTCATTAATATAACTCCTTAATTATAGTTACTTGTAGCTTACGGTTTATTACTGATTTAGGCAAGGAAATATTGGTTAGCGTTGTCTCGCCCTAATAGGTTATGCTAAGTCTCATGAATGCTTCAAAAGCCTTTTCTGGATCGAAAAAGCGCTGGCCAGAGGGATCAATTGTCTACCATATTTATCCGCGTAGTTTTTATGACTCTAATGCCGATGGCATTGGTGATATTCCTGGGATTACCGAAAAGTTAGGGTATCTAAAGAGTTTCGGCGTCAATGCTATTTGGCTATCGCCATTTTATCCGTCACCGATGGCCGATTTTGGTTATGACGTAGCGGATTATTGTGAGGTAGACCCGATTTTTGGCACTCTCAAAGACATGGACAAGCTGATACGGAATGCGCATGCCAAGAAAATCAAAATCATCGTTGATTTGGTGCCCAACCATTCATCAGACGAACACGAATGGTTTCGCCAATCCCGTCAGTCCAAAGAAGACAAATATTCTGACTGGTACGTTTGGAAAGACGCGAAGGGTTACGATAAAAATGACAAGCCTATCCCACCGAATAACTGGTTAGACATCTTTACCGGTAACACGGCTTGGGAGTGGGAGCCGGCACGGCAGCAATTTTATCTGCATAGTTTTGACGTCCGTCAACCAGATCTGAACTGGGCTAATACCGAAGTGCGCGACGCTATCAAGCATGCTATGCGCTTTTGGCTGGACCGCGGTGTCGATGGCTTCCGGGTTGATGCCGTACGTTTTATGGGCAAGGATCCTTTGTTCCATGACAATCCGCGCAACTCTGATTACAAGCCGAGCCATGGTTACGCCTATAATTCACTTAAGCACATCAATAGCCAGGGCTGGCCGCAATTGTACGCCTACTTAGGAGAGATGGCTGCAGTATTAAAGGAAAAGAAGTACTTGAAAAAGCCGCGTTTTATGGTGACAGAATCATATCCGGATACACACGAACCGGTTGAAGAATACTTGGCCTACTACCAGGGCATGGATCCGGAGGTCGCGGCGCCATTTAATTTTGAGGGCTTAGGTTTGCCATGGCAGGCAGCTCCTTGGCAAAATTTTCTTCGCACGTTCCACGCAGCCTTAGACGACTATAATCCACTCTGCGTGTCTAGCTATGCGTTTGGTAATCATGACCAATGGCGTTTGGCGACGCGCTTGGGTGATCAGGCAGCTCGTAGTGCAGCTGTATTATTACTGACATTACCCGGTATGGCTTTTATTTATAACGGCGAAGAAATTGGTATGAAGAATGGTGAAATCCCGCCACATTTGGTACAAGATCCCGGCGCTGCGGGTGGTTCGGGTCGTGATCCGGAACGCACCCCCCTGCAGTGGAATTCGGATAGCAACGCCGGCTTTTCCGAAGCTGAAACCACTTGGCTGCCTATTGCATCGGACTATAAGACGCGCAACGTTGCCATGCAGCGCAAGGATGAGAGCTCATTTTTGACCCTGTACCGAGTTTTGGGTAAACTCCGCAACACTTCCGATACCATCAAACACGGCACCATAGAAGTAATTGAATCAGGAGACGAAAACGTCATGGGTTATATTAGGGCTTATGGCAACAAAAAACACGTTACATTCATTAACTTTAGTGATGAGCCCGCAGACTTTTCACTACCCCCCAATCTAAAACTTGGCAAACTTGAAGTATCTTCGAATCCAATTACAAAACTTAATAAACAAAAGCGCAGGGAATTAAAACTTCAACCCAATGAAGCCGCCGTTTTTACTTGTAAATAATTATTCATTTCTGCGTATAATCGCATAAATGTACCATAAGAAAACGCCCGTAACAAAAAGCAAAGCACTGATTATTAGTGAGATGGAATTTACTAAAATTTATAGGTAAGTACTATTACCGCACTGATACAAGCATAGGCTGTTATGAAATGTATGACATCAAACTTTTCACGTAAACTAGGTGAAATTATTAATACTAGCATATCTACAACAATGAGCGTTCCTAAAACTATAGCCAACGCTTTTAATACCGTTACAGGTTCATTAACAATTCTAAAGTATGCCAGCATCATAAGTGTTATCATAATGCTGATTTCTAAAGCATGTAAAATCCTGAAACCAAGCAATTTGGTAGATGAAAAAGCACTACTATAAATCATAGATAAAACGGCGTGGATACCCCACCCAATCAATGTAAGCAAAATAAGTTTAGTAACATTATTTAGCATGTGTATATCATTTTACTATTTTAATCCGGATCATCATATTATTTTTGGTGCTTCTTACCATCTAATCTTAAGGTGTTTGAATCATCACTATGTACGCCGCCGGTACCTACATGCTTATTGTTAATCTTTGGGCCATTTTTAATAACATGCACGAGCGCCATGGCATGGCCATGTCCTAATTCAAAATCTTTTTTAAGCCACTGAACAATTGATCCAGCTTTTGTATCTGGGTCGTCAAATCCTTTTTCTTTAGCTAGTGCAATAAACTCATTGGGGGACTTGCCTGTTTTAGTTTCTATATTATCTAAGTAAGCTTGAAATGACATAACTGTTCTCCTTAATAGACTCATATTAACAAGATATACCCGGATATGGGTTTATAATTTCGTGTGCTACCTACTTCATCTGTAACTGCAATTTATGACGCCTAAGAGGATATTATGGTTGGCCTTCAATATACAGGCTTGGATCTACTAGTTTGCCGTCCTTCATGATTTCAAAATGCAGATGTGTGCCTGTTGAGACACCAGTTGAACCCGCTAAACCTAGTACTGTGTCAAGTTCCACCTCTTGTTCGTCCCCCACATTAATAGATGACAGGTGGCCATATAACGAAATAATACCTCCACCATGGTCAATGATGATATGGTTACCCAGTCCTGAATACGAATAGACAACTTTTATGACCCGGCCAGCCTTGAAAGGTTTTATTTGGGTGTTACCGGATCCTTTGCCGTCGCTGATATCTATGCCCGTATGCGAAGGCTGAAAAGGCCAATGTGGCACGCCAAATTCTGTTGTGATTCTGCCGCTCATCGGCCACGCGGTTGCCGAGTCAGTTTGGACAGACGAGTCTTTGGTGAACACGGTACTTTTTTCTGCATAGGCTGTTTGCAACGGGGATTCGATCATCGGTATAGGTGTGTTATCGGATGGGGTTATGATAGACCTGACAACATTAGTATTTGTGACAGTACTTATAATAGTTTTAGGAACGCTTATTATAGCCGAAGCTGTGGTACTTACTACTCGCCCTACAAAAGATGCACTACTTGTTACAGCACTGCCAACATTAGTAGCACTCACGTAAAGACCATTCGCAACAAATTTACCGCTTCGAGAAACCCCCATGCCAACTGACTGGCGGCTGTCTTTAACTACCTTATCCATTGATATCAAACTTTGAGTAAATCTATCAGTAGAAGCCGAAATTCTTTTCGTATCAGTACTGGGGCTGTTATATGCACTTACTTTATTATGTGAAAAACTGCTGGGAGCAATATTTGCACTAGTTAGAGCTACCGGCATTAAAAGAGAATACACAAGTATGGGAACAATAAGAACGAAAATACCAAAAATAAACCACCGTAATTTGTCTGAAATTATACGAAAAATGTTTTGCATTTAGTTCACACCTACACTATTGATTCAGTGACTGAGCATTATACACTAAATTTGCACTATAATCATTCATAAGTAATACTAATAGTAGTAAAAAAATCCTACCATTCGGTGAGACTGTTTTATGGAGGGCCCAGTGGGACTCGAACCCACGACACTCTGCTTAAAAGGCAGATGCTCTAACCGGCTGAGCTATGGGCCCGCGTCGAGGTGTAATGATTTGATAACCAAACCGCTGACAAAATAAATTTGCTCAGCAGTTTTTGTTACCAAATCAAGCCTTTTCCTTTCAAAATCCCAAACGGCAAGTAAGTTGCTGGGTTTGGTATTTTGGTTTCGAGCAAACAACAGGGGTTATTATCTGTTATTTAGCTTAAAATGTCAATCTGATTACTGTTGTTGTGTTGAGATATAAATATTGCCGTCAGGGGTGCGGTATTCGCACTCGAAAGTTGCGATGTAGTCTACGGTTGGGCCGGTGGAATTGACGACATCGTAACAGCTTGGCGGCAAAATCGTTTGTGCAAAATTAGAACTTGCGGCAGCTTCGGCTTTTTTTGGAGGAGCGGCTATAAAGGGCATGACAACCATAAGTCCAATTATCGCATTGTTTGTAAATTTCCGTTTCATATCGCAGCCACCGTCAATGTCAGGCTTAAGGAATAACTACCAGCCCGTTGTTCGGCCGGAACGGTCTGCGATATCGCAACGCCGGTAACATCCCAGTAGCAGTTGATTGCCGCTGAAGTACTCGCATTGATAACAGTGATAGAGTTGGTTGTACCTTGGGCGAAAGCCGTGCTTGTTCCCAAGGTAACACCTGTGTTGGTGCAGCCGGATTGCGGCGTAGAAGTTGCTACAGAAGGGTTTATCGTCATGCGGCCGGCCAATGTATCGGCATCCGCTCCGTCACCACAACCTGCGGGCGTACCGGCAGCGTCGTTGAAGTCATAATTGTTCGTACCTCCGTCCGACCAGCTGTCTGTGGCACCGCCGCTCGCGGCTATACTTACAGTCCATTGAGCATTAGACGTAGTGTTTCTGACTCTTATCCTTTGTGCTGACACGCCAAGTGTACCGGTAGGCGTCTGGCAGTTAAAGGTTGAATTGAGAGCAGACATGCCCACGGTTGGTGAGCCCACGCTCGTTCCGGCGGAATCAACTATATCGACGCTGAGCGAACCGATGATCGCCTTAAAGGCAACGATTTGCCCCCGCCATGCCAGCGATACACCTAACGTACCTGTCGTGGTATACGTACCGGCAGACGTAACCTGTCTGTCGGATCCGCCGTATGTACCTCGGGAGGCATTCGCACCCGTGTTCACGAAATCCGCTCGTTCAGTAAAAGTGTTTGACCAAGCTGAAAACGCATTGTTGCCGACGACTGTCACGCCTGCAATCAATAAGACGTCGGAAGTAGTGGTTGTCGTGGATCCTGAACTTGCCGATGTACTTGTGCCGGTGCTTGATCCTGGGGTTCCGTCGATGGGGCTGGTCGTGATCATGCCGGAGTATTCATAAACTTGGATACCCAACCTTGCGCTGACTGTGGAGGCACAGGTTATAGTTGTTTCACCTCCGATGGAAACTTTATAGAATATCCCTTGTGAAGAAGTACCTGTCTCATTGATTGCTGTGCTGAATCCGGCTGTAGAGATGCTCAGAGTGGTGGAAACAGGTGCTCCGCAGATTACAATTATCATATTGCCGCTAGTCGCGGCAGTTAGGGTGGCCGATACGCTAGTGCCCGGTGCAATTTGGCCGGTCTGAATCTGCAATAATGTAGCGGCGGATGTTTGCGCAGGAAAACACACCAGTACCACCAGTGATACTAACGTGAGGCTTAAGATTCCCGCACCTAGCTTGCGCACTATCGAACCTTCCTGAAGAGTTAAACAATGTATTTTGTTTTAACGGGGAAAGTTTTTGTTTTTGTAGGGTACTTTTAGCCTATCTCCTGGTTTGAGGATGTAGGGCGGTTTTAAATTGTTTATTTTTGCTAATTTTTTCCATGGCACGCCGTAATTCTTGGCAATGGACTCGATGTCCAGTGGCGTGCTAACAATACTGTCAATTTGCGGGTTTAAGGTAATTTCTTCCCATTCGCGGGAAAGACGCCGTTTCTCGAAAAACGGTAGACTGAAACGGCGATGTTGATAATACATTTGTGGGGCAGGCTGATGATGAGAACTGTTACTTTGTCCGTAATTATTGGGCCCATTACTTTGCGGGCGGCTTTCTGGTACTAAGATACGGTCACCGGCACGTAAGATATAGGGCGGGTCGAGCTTGTTTTGTTTGGCGAGTTCTTTCCAGGAAATTCCGTAAGCTCGAGAAAGCGTTTCAATATCGGTTTGGTTGGCAATGGTGATTTCGCGCCAAGTGCCACTACTTTGTTTGCCTGGTAGCCGTGGCAAAGATGGTAAGGATCGGCCTGATTTGATAACCGGCCGGCCAGCAGGCACCTGGATGCGGTCTCCTTGCCGCAGCATGTAAGGCGGGCGTAAACGGTTAACCTTAGCCAATTTCTTCCAGGCAATACCATATGCTGCAGCCAGAGTACCAATATCGGTTTGGTTGCTGATAATAATCGTCTTCCAATCCTTGGTTTCGCGCTTGCCACCAATGAGGCGAATGTATAGTTTGCGCAACAAGAAGGCAAGGATTGCCAAGACTACAAGCTCAATCAATGCCGCGAGCAATGAAGGTGGCACAAAAAAGAAAATCCGCTCTGAATTTAGGGTTACTACATTTGGATTAGTGCTTTCACCTAAACTGTTACTGACGTTGGAATCATATGAGATAGTAAACCGAGAGGTATACCATCCGCCCCAAAACGGTCGCTTGTAGGGTATGTTCCAATCCGAAGTGACGCCGCGCAGCAACGGTGATTCTTGATTATAATTTTCTTCATTCCCACCCAAGATGCCTTTGGTATAGGTATTAAGTGTAACGTCCAACGAAACATTACCGTTATTACGTGCTCGGGGCTTAAGTACATAATTACCGTCACCACCTTTAGTAGCTGCATAGCCAAGGATTTCCACACTTTTCTTTACGTCTCCTGGTAGAAATACCGCTAAGCGGATTGCAGTACGGAAACTAAGGGCAATACTGCTGTTTTCTCCTTCTACTTTTTCTGGTGTTTTATCTTTTTCCTGGATAACAATACAACCGTCGTTTTCGCCAATGTCAGCTCCAGTTTTGGGTGGTGTGACGGTAAACGGTACTTCTTCCTCGCCTCCACTGGGCAAAGTGACTTCGGTTCTTGACATCTTTACCCATGATCCAACGCCTTTTTTCTCGTCTACCATTTGAGCACAGCCGAATGAGCCACCGCTTGATACGATCGAGTCAACCGCATACACCTGCAGAGTTTTTGTCTCTCCGGTGTAGTTAACAACTTGAATAACATCTCGCACGGTTTCACCAGGAGCAGCGTATTTGATAAAGATGGATTGGGTACGGGGATTTTTAGGATCGGGGCGGGCAGGTTTACCTCCGATATTCCCGAATTCTACAGCATTGGCGGTTGGTGCAATTATTGGGAGCAAGCACAAAAAAATCCCAGCCATAGCTAGACTACGCCAAAAAAGTGCTCGACCCGCTGCTTGTGCCATTAGCACTATAATAGCGCGCTACCGGGGTAAAAGTAAACCTCGGCGCCCCTGGTATGGGAACTAAATCATACTATAAAGCAGTAACGGTAAGAGTCAGGTTAATGGTATACGAATCGGCTGCCTGTTCGGCGGGGATCGTTTGATCGACATCAGCGCCTGTTAGGTACCATCGGCCGAAGTCATCGGAAGCGGCAGCAGCGTTCAGGAGAGTAATACTATCAACAGTGCCTTGGTTATAGGCGGTTGATGCGCCTCTAGTAATGTTGGTCGTGACACAACTTGCACAGTCTGCAGTTATCGTACCAACTGAAGGGTCAACGGTCATTTGACCGGCCCGGGTATCGGCGTCAACACCATCCGTACAGCCTGAGCCACCCGGATCGTTAAAGTCGTAGTTTTGAGTTGAGCCACCGTTTTGCCATAAAGATGTAGCGCCCCCAGTAGCAGCTAAAGCCAGGGTCCAGCCGTTATTGGCGTTACCAGGGTTATCGACATAAATACGCTCCGTGTTAGTTCCAAAAGTTCCCGACGGCCTGCTGCCACCTGTCAAACAAGCGAATGGGTATGAAATTGTCGACATGCCAACCGACGGGTTAGCGACGGCAACACGGTTGTTATCACGGATATCTGTCGCCAAAGTACCGGCGTTAATGGTCTGGGTAAAGTTGGAGTTACTAGCGGCAAAAACCTCTTTTGGTAAGAACGGTGTGGCAGCAAAGAGCGCCACTATCACAAGGGACGCAGCGAACAGACGATATGACAGGAAACGCCGTAAGTTTTTATATCTGTTTTTGAGCATTTTGTTTTTAGTTTTTAGACTATCAGATTGAGCATACCATAAGGGTTTTTAGAGAAGCAATAGATTTGTAGTAAATCTGTGCATAAATGCCTAAAAAAGCATCATTTTGATTGATTTTGGTGAATACTGTGGATAAATATTTTAAAAACTATCAATATGCTATAGCTTGCAATTGTGTAAAACGCACGTATATTGCAATATAATGGAAAAGCGCGCTTGTATCGAAGTACAACTAGATATGTATTATTGGGATTTGCTGTGCTAGCAGGATTGGCATTTTCGCGCTACTGAGCTTTCGTAATAAACGTATTTTGTCGGTTTATGCGATTATATTATTCGGTTTAAGCCTTGGTTTATGGCGGGGCGGTCAATTTATTACAGAAGTAAAATATCTGGACTCAATCGCACACGAAAAAGTCACGCTTGTTGGCGCGGCTTGCAGGACAGCACCTATAACGACCGCGGCCAAGTGACCTTTGATATGAGCTCGCTTTCACTCGAATCACCTCAACCTCGCAAACTTGTTGGCAAAGTAGGGGTGTCGGGCTACGGTGAACGTATGATTTATCGAGGTGACAAAGTAAGGATATCTGGTAAGTTTTATCCAGGTCGTGGATCATATGCTGCGTGGATAAATTATGCTGAGCTTGAGGTAGTTTCGCGTTCTCAGTCAGTGGCGTATGTAGTCACGCGCGAATTTGGCGCGGGCATGTTATCGGCTCTGCCGGAGCCCCAAGCTTCGTTTGGCCTAGGTCTATTAATTGGCCAGCGTGATACTTTGCCAGAAAGTACCAAGGACATTCTTGCAGCCGTAGGGTTTACACATATCATAGCCGTGTCGGGGTATAACTTGACTATTCTTGTACGGGCGACGCGCCGATTACTTGCCAAACGGTCTAAATTCCAGGCGTTAGTAGGGGCAATGGCTTTGATCGGCGCCTTTTTGCTTGTGACCGGCGCTAGTCCCTCAATCGTTAGGGCTTCAATTATCAGTATTTTAAGTTTAGGGGCTTGGTATTTTGGGCGTAACTTTAAGCCGCTAGTACTGCGCTGTGGAACCCGCTGTACATTTGGTCCGACATTGGCTGGTATCTGTCATTCTTGGCGTTTTTTGGTGTACTAGTCTTGGCTCCATTAGCCCGCCAAAAGTTTTTCAAGAACAAGTTGAAGGGTGTTTTTGGTGAAGTCTTACTGGAATCAACCGCTGCCCAACTCATGACATTGCCACTCATTTTGTATATTTTTAATGATTCAAGTTTTGTCGCGCTACTAGCCAATATGTTGGTGGTGCCGCTGATACCATTAGCCATGTTGTTAAGTTTTGTAGCTGGACTTGCAGGCATGTTGGTTCCCGCCGTAGCCGGCTGGTTAGCCTGGCCGGCAAAATGGGTGCTCACGTATTTGCTGGATATCGCTGGACTTGCTGCACGTATTCCGCATATGCAATTTTCCGTCACAATATCTACGACGGCAATGATAGTCATGTATGCTTGTCTCGCCATGCTCGCCGTCATATGGTGGCACCACAGCTCAAAAGATGTTAAAATAACAGATAGAAACGAATCAAATGTGATAATTTAGCGAGGTATTATGAGCGGTCACAGTAAGTGGAGCACAATCAAACGGCAAAAGGGTATTACTGACGCTAAGCGTGGCGCTATTTTCACACGTCTTGGCAACCAAATTGCTATTTCTGCAAGAGGCGGCGCTGATCCAAGCATGAATTCGGCTCTTGCTATGGCCATAGAAAAAGCCAAAGCTGCCAACATGCCAAGCAGTAACATCGAACGTGCTATTGCCCGAGTGACCGATAAGTCTGCCGCCCAACTGCATGAAGTCATGTACGAAGGCTATGGACCAGGCGGTGTGGCGATTTTGGTGGAATGTGCCACCGATAACCTCAACCGCACCTATCCAGAAGTTAAAAATGCTTTTAATAAGCACGGCGGCGGCATCGCCGAAAAAGGCGCGGTGGCGTTCCAGTTTAGTCGCAAGGGAGTGATCCGTGTAAAGGGTAGCGGTGATGAACTAATGCTTACTGCCCTCGATGCTGGCGCAGAAGACGTGCAGGAAGTAGATACTGAGTCAGTTATATACACCGCGCAAAATGAACTTGCTAAAGTCCGCGATGCCCTAAAAGTTGCAGGTATTGAAGTGATCGAAGCCGAATTATCCTTCGAACCAAACAGTACTATAGAAATTAGCGATGCAGCGACGCAAGGCAAAGTCATGCGGCTTATGGACGCCCTCGAAGAACTTGATGACGTCAGTAACACATACACTAATTTCGACATCAAGGAGTAAAGTTGAGGATAATCGGCATTGATCCAGGTACGGGGATTTTAGGTTTTGGGGTAATTGAAATTATTAAAGGCAAGCCGGTTTTAGTTGATGGCGGCGTGATTCGTACGCCCGTTAAAGAAGATGACGCGGTACGTTTGCAGACGATTTATGACGAACTCACTGACATTATTGCTGAGGCCAAACCGCAAGAAATGGCCGTCGAAAAATTATTCTTCGCTCAAAATGTCACTACTGCCATGACCGTCGCACAAGCGCGTGGTGTAGTCTTGCTAACTGCTATGCAGGCAAGTTTAAAGATCGCTGAGTATACACCGCTACAAATCAAACAAGCCCTAACAGGCTACGGCCGCGCCAATAAAAAACAAATCCAGGAAATGGTGCGCGTGATTTTAAATCTTAAAGAAGTCCCTAAACCCGACGACTGTGCCGACGCCATTGCTTGCGCTATTACACATTCAATGGCTATGCGATAATTTGAGCAAGTGAGTCAAAAGAATAAGCTTGATTATTTTTTTGCGAGCTGCGCAAAATTATATCTGTTGATATAATAGTCTTAATGATTGCGACACTTTCTGGGGTAATAAGTGAGAAGCTACTAGCTGGTGTGGTGCTAGAAGTAGGGGGCGTCGGTTATGGCCTGCAAGTAACTGCCGAAGATTTTGGCAACTTAAATACGGGTCAGCCTGCTAAGTTGTACATTTATGAACATATCCGTGAACAAGCCCAAGATTTATTTGGCTTTGTTTCGCTAGATACAAAGTTTTTATTTGAGCAACTACTGGGTGTAAAAAATGTTGGACCAAAAGTTGCCTTAGCTGTTTTGGATGTTGGCCCTGCCAGTGTTGTGCGTGCAGCCATAGCCAATGGAGACGTTAAATTATTACAAAGTGCCAAAGGTGTTGGTAAACGCGCCGCTGAACAGATTGTTGTAGAGCTTCGTGATAAGGTAGGTATTACCGCGAGTGGCGCTGCTGAGGATATCGTCGGCCGCCCAGGCGTTAACATGCAGGACGAAGCAGGAGAAGCACTAATGAGCCTTGGCTACAGCCCGTCCGATGCCAGCCTGGCCCTCAAAGATATTGACAAAACATTGCCCACAGAAGAGCGAGTTAAACTAGCATTAAAAGGTAAATAATGGCAGTTGAGCGAATTATTCATACTACAACGGATGATACTGATCCTGCCGAAGTTGAGCTGGAAATTACGCTACGGCCGCGGGATTTTGCCAGTTATATTGGCCAGGAACGCCTGAAACAAAACCTGAAACTTGCCATCGATGCTGCCAAAAAACGTAGTGAACCGTTGGATCATATTTTGCTCTATGGCCCACCGGGGTTAGGTAAAACCACTATGGCAAGTGTCATTGCTAACGAAATGGGCGCGCAAATTCGTGTCACTAGTGGGCCGGCAATTGAGAGGGCAGGGGATTTGGCGAGCTTACTCACCAACTTGCAAGATGGCGACATTTTATTTATCGACGAAATTCACCGCTTGCATCGGAGTGTCGAAGAAGTACTCTATAGTGCCATGGAAGATTACAAAATCGATATCATGCTGGGCAAGGGCCCCTCGGCTCGCAGTCTACGTTTGGATGTGCCAAAATTTACATTGATCGGGGCGACTACCCGTACCGGGGCATTAGCTGCACCCTTGCGGGATAGATTTGGTATGATGCACCGGCTTGAGTTTTATAGCCCTATAGAAATTGCGCAGATTATTTCTCGTGCAGCCGATATTTTGAACAGCCAAATTCATCCAGAAGCCGCCAAAACGCTATCTACCCGGGCACGTTTGACGCCGCGCATCGCTAACCGCCTGTTAAGACGTGTGCGCGATTATGCGGATGTTAACGGCGATGGAATTATCGATACCGAAATTACAACTGCCGCTTTGCAACTCCTCGAAATTGACGAACTCGGACTTGATCCGGCTGACAGGCATCTGCTTGATAAAATTATCGATAATTACGGTCAAAATCCCGTGGGTCTTAATACTCTGGCAGCCTTAACGGGTGATGAAGCCACGACAATCGAAGATTTTTATGAACCATATCTTATGCAAATTGGATTGCTGGAACGTACGCCGCGCGGCCGCAAAGCCACTCACAAAGCCTACAAACACCGTGGCAAGAAACCAAAAAATGATGCGGATCAGTCCTCACTGCTATAGCTGTAATAAAAAAGTCACGCTATAATACCAAATATGCATGAATCGGAGCAAGAAACCCAACATCGGGAGTTGGTCACACAGCGGCTGTCCAATGAAGGCCGTAAATATTTTAAATATATTGAATTTGATGAAAACGAGGAACTTATAGCTGAGATTCGTAAGCATCCGATCGGCACATTATTGATTTTATTAACGGGCGCGCTAGTTATACTTGCGATTCTTATTATCACAGGCTTATTACTTTCATTCGACATAAACGGCTTTGTTGGCGAAGGCAATGTAAATGGTATGAAACCAATATTTGTACTGCTTGCAGGTTTTTTAATTTTTGGTACGGTATCAGCTACTTTAATTGGCTTATTTTTATATCGTAATAACGTTATTTATGTAACAAATGAAAAAATTGCCCAAGTCTTATACACAAGCATTTTCCATCGTAAGATTTCGCAACTATCCATTGGTGATGTCCAAGACGTGACTGTTACCCAAAATGGACTGGTAGCTCACATGTTTGATTATGGTACACTCGTCATTGAAACAGCCGGTGAACAGCAAAATTACTCATTTACCTATGTACCCGATCCATATCAGCACTCCAAACTAATCGTCGGTGCCCACGAACGCAATCTTGTCCAATACGGCAACTAGCTGCGGCTTCGCCTTATGAGAGGGGCATATCCCCTCTCATCGCGCAGGCAAAATGAAGTACATTTTGCCTGGCTGCTCTCCCCTAAAACCAACTAACTATTCTGAGAATGGATTGTTTCGGGCTTGGTCGAAGATACCTTTGATTTGAATGTTTTGTTCTTCTAGTCCTGAAAGTTGCTGGGCAACTGATTCATCGATCTTTGGCCGTTTAGCACCTTGAAATTTTTCACTAATATTAACTTCACTCGGTTCTTCTTGCGCCAATTTACCGCTGGTGTAAAGTAGGTAGCCGTACATGGCACTAAAAATAATAATTACTATTAATACCGTATATTGACGTAGCTTGTCTACGATAGGATGCAATCTTTCCAAGATGCTATTCATTAGCGTGGCCTCACGTAACTATTAATGACGAGCGAGAAAGTAACGAGGTTACGATCATCTTCACTAGGTTGAATGCTCAGGTCTACGACTTGCGCTGTGCGTCGGTTTTTCTCGAGTTTTTTGAGATAGTTTAATAATTGAGGGTAACTTATTGGCTTATCGATATCAGAGCTTATGCTAATTTCCATAACATACACACCTTTTGGTTTTTCGAGTGGTGTTAGCTGCGTGGTGTTGTTATCAATAGTTTTTACGGTTTTACCTTTGCTAATTTCACCCAGTAATGACTCAGGAAAGTCGATGGAGCTGATTGAAATACCTGCTTCTTCTGCAAGTTTAATAATTTCTAATACTGTCCTTGACTGGTCCTTTTCTTGAGGTACGATTGATTTAGCAATTTTTTCAAGTTCCTCGTACTGTGTGATGTCTTGGCGTGCTTGGGCAAGTGCAGCGCTTTGACGATCCAGGACAGCTTGCTCGAGTTTTTGATCAAGTAATTTTTGACCTTCCGTTTTAAGCATCTTATTAGCAAAATATGTTCCGCCGGCGCTAAGTAAAACTAAGAATATTACGGCACCAACCATGGCAAAATAAAGGCGTTTTGCGGTCATTTAATTGGTCTCCTTGTTCTGATTGAGAAGCAAGAAAGGGTTATCGTCTTGGTTAAACAAGGCTTTGATTTCTACCTGGCATGGATATCGAGGATCAGCATTTTGTCCGCTTGTACATGTTAGATTAATAAGATCGGCCTTTTCAAATATACCATTGTTTTTATCTGCTAAATTAACATGCGCTTGCGTACCGGCTTCGTAATTAACGGATCCAACGCGCAAAGACAAACCACCTTTAAAGTCTGATGTCAGACTCAAATCTTGCAAGATTGTACCCGACGGCATGACTTCACCTATCTGCTGCAAAAGTTTAGAGAATAGGACTTCGTCGGATAATACATCCACTACAAGATTGAGATTTTCGCCGATTTCCTGCACTCGCTTGAAAGTTTCGGCTTCGTTTTGGGCGGCTAAAGCAGCTTTGGTGGTTTCAATATTTTTTTGGTGGGCTTTAGAATCTTGCTTTAGATAAAACAACCCACCTCCAGCTACCACGATTAATAGGAGCGCGGCCAAACTGACACCCAATAACCAGCGCATGATTTTGGAGTTGCGGCGCGCATACATTATCGCCTCTTTATGTTCTGGGGGCATCAAATTGATGATCATTTCCAGATCTCCTCAGGCGGCAAGATGGCTGAGCCGGCTGCTGTTACGTACAATGATCGCTCAGCTTCATGTGGCGGCTGTAATTTATTCATTGAATAACTGACCCAAAAATCACATTTACGGGTAGCTATACGCAAATTATCGGTCAAATAATCGACAAGCCCTGGCATATTAGCGCCACCACCCATGGTGATAATCTGGCCCACAGTGTTTTTGCCGCCGGAGCGCTCCTCATAGTAACGCACGGAACGACGGATTTCTTTGATTAACGAATCAAGTTGCGGTTTCAAAGCTTCGCGGATTTCTGCCTGTTTTTTGCTGACACCCAGGCCGTATTTAGTCTTAAGGCTATTAGCCTCCTCCAGGCTAACTCCGAGCTTTTCAGCAATTCTTTTACTGAGATCATCGCCACCACCTGGAATCATACCGTTCACAACCAGATTTTTATCGAAAACCGTTATATCCACGGCTAATTGTCCAAGATCGATTAGAATTGTAGGAACGTCATGACTGTTTTCGGTGGCGGAGATCATACGGCTGGCGGCGGAAATAGTGGTTTCGAGTGCACAGACTTCGATACCGATCAGCTCAAAAAATTTCATATAGGAATCGACGATAGCTTTGGGTACAGCAACCACCATGAGTTCTTGATCTTCGCCCTTCTTTTGGGCCATGACATAGTCGAGATATAGATCATCAACCGGAATCGGAATATATTGCTCAGCTTCAAAATATACCGCGTCGCGCAACTCTTTTCTACTTAATTTGGCAGGTACGGTCATAACGCGTGAGTATGCTTTGGAAGCGGGAATGGTTGCGACAGCCCGGCGAGTGGTGACTTTACCGATAATGCCTTTTTCAAACAATTCTTTGGCAGCAAGAGCAAGCACTTCGAAATCAATAATGACACCATCTTTTATAGCGGCGGCGTCAAATTCGGCTACGCCATAACCTACAATCTTACTCTTTTTTTTCGGCTCTTGCTCAATCTCAACTACTTTAAGTGTATTTGAACCAATATCAAACCCGAACAGTGGTTTGTCTTTGTAAAATAATGTTTGAGATGATTGCTTGACCACGTTAATCCAGCGGTGCCCCTAAAGATATATTCACCTATCAGTATAGCAAAAAGCTCGTGCTTTTTGTAAATAAAGCCTTAGGTTAATTATCATACTGATAACTACGGATAGTCCAGGTGCTTTCACCCGAGGAAAGATTAGTACCGAATATAAGATCACCAGTTCCATACATTTCTATAGTCTGACCCATTGCCGCTCCCATAGCTCCGTTACCGGCTACATAAATTTTACCCCAATAGGCTTGCATCATAGTGCCCGGGCTGCCGCCATTAGATTTTACGTCAACAGTGGTTAGGTTTTGGGAATTATATAAATCCGTACCGGTAACATCGGTACAGCCTGGACTGCAAGAAGCCGCACTCTTAAAACTAATAAAACGGATACCAATCCCTAAATTATTAGGTAAGACGGCGATGGAGTTGTTGGTGGAGATTGTCCCGTCAACAACTATAACTGGCTGAGTCGCCAGATTGTCGGCTACACGGATGCGGCCGTGATTTTTCATAACCAAGTTTCCTGTAATATAAACATCGCCAGTAATAGTAAGATTACAACTGTTTTTATCGATACTGACATTACCTATCAACTTAAGGTTGTCGGGCCAGGTTTTATTGCCGTTGCATTGATAAGTGGCTGCAGTTGGATTACCTTCGGTATCCATACGGGCAATATGAGCATTACGGTCGTAGGTAGGGGGAGCAACGATAGGAGCCGTGCAACCCGGTATAAGGCCGCTACCACCGGAACCCGGGAAGATGTTAGCCGAATTAGTTTGTCCTGTAGCGCACACTGTCCCGTAAATACCGTTGCCTCCCGCCGTAACAGGCTGTGTGCTCCCTGTACAAATAGTGGGGTAGGTAGGGCCTGGATTAGATCCAGTGGGGCATTGTTTGTTAGCAACGTTTACGAGCAGTGGATTATTAACGGTGCCAATTCCGGCATCACCTGAAATATTAATAAATCCATTCACATATACATCAGAGTTAGCAAGTGTTGAGGTGCCGCCTAATATCAAACCACCCGGGCCAGTATAGACGTTATAGTCAGAAGAAGATGTGCCCACGATCGAAACTTTGATTTTACGGGTGCTGATCAGCTCACCAGTGTTATAGCGGTAGGTGCGTCCAGTAGACAGTATTAAGCGCTCATTGCCGGAAGTACCGGTCGTGATTTCAGTCTGAAAAGTCCCCCTGCCTTGTTTGTCATTATTGAAAAATTCCTGTTCGGCTGGGTAGCCTGGGAAAGAGTTATCAATATTGATTTGATTCAAAGTCTGCTCAATGCCCGCTTCGGCAAGTAGCAATGAATTAGCAACCGCAACATTACGTGTCGTACGGACAAACTGGGAAATAGCCAGTTGGGCGAGTGACATGCCGACAAATGTTAAGAGCAAAGCTATTAGTAACACCGTCATGAGTACTATGCCACGCTGGTCTTTAATCAAGCGGTTTTGAGATACGCGAGTAAATCTATTCATTGCGGAACACCATCCTTATTTCATAATCGGCCGTAACAGGGCGGCCATAACGAGTCACTTGCAGTGATAAGCTTGCTACTACTGAGCGAGCGAGCGATGGGTCTACTTCTACATCATTACCATCGATATACTGAACGGTAAAATTTGTCACACCTTTTATGAGTTCGCGGTCGGCGGGACACAAAGCTGTAGCAGTTGCCGCCGGACATGAGGTCGTGCTGGAATTATCAGGATTATCGCCAACCAGCGTACGCTTGTACAGCGTTGCATTTTCTAAAAAATACACCACGTTATTTTTATGAGTAATATAATTAAGGGAATCCTCAAACAAAACATTTCGAGCATTATCCTCGGCTGCTATAGCCAGTACAAGGGTATTATTATCAGATATCCAACCGTAGCCTCCCGTCGCTACAGCATTTGGGGAATTCGTATCAGGCCAGCGATTGGTGTCGTCTACGTTGGCGCTCAATCGGATATCGCGGCCAATAAGATCTAGTGATAACTGTGCTTGACGAAGTAAATCAGAGCGGGCTTCGGTAAGGCTGTTATTAACCAAGGTGTTTACTAAGAAAGTCATAACCATAATCAACATCATGCCTGTAACAGCCGAAGCCACCAGCATTTCTATGATGGTAAAGCCACTTTGTCCTATTTTAGTTTTCACTGGGCAATTCCTATAATCCCAATCATTGAACTCAATCGCACAGTTTTATCATTTGTGCCGTTTTTGTAAGTGATGTCAATATCTACACGCCGGAGCCCGCTGATGGGCTCAGAAACGGTCACGATACCACTGTTGGGCATTGGTAGGTCAGCTGGCAAATCGGCGCTAAAGTCAATATTTTCACCTGGTACCAGTGCGTTATACTGCGAATTTCTCAGTGACTCGATTTGTTTTTCGCCGGCGCGGGTGGCAAGCTCGAGGTTGTATGTTTTACGCTGCGTAGATTGCACCATTAGATATAGATTGGTAATGCCAATAATTACCATGCCCGTAACGGCTATGGCTACAATCAGCTCAACGAGCGTAAATCCGGATTGCTCCCGATGTATCATGCTTATGTTTTAGCATAACAAAACCGGCTGCCCTAGAGCAACCGGTTTCAGATTAGAACTTGATGCTTGTACTACTGGTTTACGCTGTTGAGCACGTAGTTACCACTGGCGTCAGCGTCTTTGTCGTCGTCGTTTTCTAGATCAGCTGTCAAAGTATATGACTGGCTGTCTACAGCAACGGCGTAGGTATACGCATCGGTACGTGGACCGGTTGTCTCGTCAGCTGTTGGCGCTGGAGTCATCGCAGCCAATGTTGCTGGATATGCGTCGTTATCGCCAAAGTGTGTCTCAAGTTTCTGTTGTAAGTTCTTGAGTTCGTTCTTGCGGTCTGCATCACGACCACGCTTCTGGGCGGCAAAGAGGTTTGGCAGAGCCAAAGCCACAAGGATACCTATGATTACGATTACCACCAACAGCTCAATGATGGTGAAACCTTTTTGATTCGTTTTTCGCATTTTAATTACCACTCCTTAGAATGCTTGTATTATTAATACTTTAAAATGTAACTGCTTATGGTAACGTTGTCAACTAGTACATTAAACAATTTTTACACAGCACCTTGGATATTTAAGATAGGACCAAGCACGCTCATTACGATAAATCCGACGACGCCACCGAGTCCAACTATCAATATTGGTTCGATGATAGAGGCCAGGCCACTGGTAATCTGATCGACTTCTTCTTCGTAAAATTCCGCGACTTTATCCAGAACCTCGCCAATTTTACCGGTTTCTTCTCCCACGGCGGTCATTTGGATAATAATAGCCGGTAGGACTTTACTATCGGCTAAAGCATCAGCAATATTTGAGCCATTCTTGATAAGCGCAATGCTATCTTGCAGGCCTTTTCGGATCACCATGTTAGTAAGCGCTTTGCTGGTAACATCTAACGCATCTATTACCGTAACGCCGGCGGCCATCAGCGAACTAAAGGTTCGTGCAAATCGGGCGACATTAACTTTTAAAATTATATTGCCAAATATTGGAATTCTTAGCAGTAATTTATGAAAAGCATATTTGCCCTTAGGAGTTGATGTAACTTTTTTGAAAATTATTACCGAAGTAACAGTTACTCCTATCAAAATATACCATTTGGTTGTCATGAAACTGCTCATGGCCATAATCAATTTGGTTTGGGGAGGCAATTCACCGCCGGCCTCAGTTAGGATTGCGGCAAGCTTTGGGATAACACCGACCATTAAGAAAGTCACGGCGGCCACAGCCACCATTGTAACGACGATTGGATAGATCATGGCGCTCTTAAACTTGGCTTTAATGCTGGCGTCTTTTTCGACTTGGTTGGCGAGCCGGTTAAGGATTTGGTCCAATATACCACCCGTCTCACCGGCCTTTACCATGTTGACGTAGACCTCAGTAAAAGCCTTGGGGTGTTTGGCCATACTATCGGATAACTGTCCTCCACCTTGTACATCGGTAATGACTTGCTCTAAAACGGCTTTGAGACCGGCGGAACTAGTTTGTTCTTTTAAAGTTGTGAGTGCGCGCAGCATCGGCACACCGGCGGAAACCATAGTTGCGAACTGGCGGGTAAAGACCACCAGCGCTTTTGATTTGATTTTGTTACTACCCGGCATTTTTATATTCATATTCATGCCACTAGCCTTGGCAGTTTTAAGCGACACCGGCGTCAAACCGCGTTTTCGGAGCTGTTCGGCAGCTTCTATTCGGTTGATGGCATTCAAGGTTCCATCTTGATGATTACCCTTATCGTCTTTTGCTGTATATGCGAATTCTGTCATTGATTAATTCTCGTTTGTGGCGGTTACGCGCAAGATTTCCTCGATGGTGCTTTGTCCTCTAAGCGCTTTAATAAATCCATCCAACTGCATGCTCACCATGCCTTCCTTGATGGCCGTTTGATTGATAACATCCGAAGTGGCATTAGATACGATAAGTTTCTGTATATTTTCAGAGTTATGCAAGACTTCATAAATACCGATGCGACCTTTATATCCGGTTTTATTACAATTATCGCAGCCCTTTAGATGTGCGCGGAACAACCTGGTGATTTTAGAATCAGTGGTACTTAAAGAATCGCTCGGTTGTTTACCTTGAGCAGTTTTGCCGATGCCACCCTCAAGTGCTTGCTGTTCGAGCTGATGAATGTACTTCATTTGCGCCGTATCTTCTACACCAAAGGTTTCTTGGATGCGTTTAAGGATCTCAGCATCCGGCTCTACTACTTCACGGCACTCTATACATAATCGGCGCACTAAACGCTGACCCACAACAGCCCGCACCGTACTGGCAATCAAAAAAGGCTCTATGCCCATATCTAGCAATCGTGGCAGGCAAGTCGCAGCATTGTTAGTATGAAGAGTACTAAAGACCAAGTGTCCAGTCAGAGCTGCTTGTACACCTAAAGAGGCAGTTTCACTATCTCGGATTTCTCCCACCATGATGACGTTGGGGTCTTGGCGCAATAGTGCTCGCAGGCCACTGCTAAAGGTCATGCCAGCGACGGGATTAACTTGAGTTTGATTGGTGCCGGGTACGCGGTATTCCACGGGGTCTTCCACGGTTGAAATGTTCACTGTCGGACTATTTATTAGCGACAAGGCACTGAACAAACTTGTACTCTTTCCCGATCCAGTCGGCCCGGTTACTAATACCATACCGTGCGGTTGTACGATAGCTTCTTTGATGGTTTTCAGTGATTTGCCCCAATAGCCGAGTTCTTCCAGAGTCAAAGCTTTGCTGGATTCATTCAATATACGCATGACGACTTTTTCACCGTCCACGATTGGCAGGGTTGAGACGCGGAGAGCATATATCAGACCATTAGCTTCGATCTTAAAGCGGCCGTCTTGCGGAGCACGTCGTTCGTCAATTTTTAAATTGCTCAAGATTTTGATACGCGATACCAGGGCCGCCATTACCTTCTTAGGCAGTTTGTTCGTTTCTTTTAAAATGCCATCGATACGGTAACGGACAGAAACAAAGTTTTCTCGCGGTTCGATATGTATATCACTGGCACCGGCCTTGACAGCGTATTCAATGAGTAAATTGACCGTCTGGGCAATCGGTGAATCCTCGGCCACGTCTTCTTCTGATACGTTTTCATCAATGTCTTCCGACAAGTCTTCGGGTGTCATAACTTTCGTCAGCTCGGAGCTCATATTGTCCCGGTACTGGTCCAGACAAGCGGCAATATTTTGCTTGGTGGCCATTGCTACCCTAATATCTTCACCAAGTTGTTTCTTTAAAAAGTTAATTGCTTGCACATCGTCTGGGTCTTCCATAGCGAGCAACTTTGTTCCCGTTTCATCAACTCCATACAGCACCACTTGATACTGTGCGGCGATGCGCTCTGGAACAAGTTTTAAAATTTCCCGCTTAATATCTTTGGGTTCAAGCTCAACATATGGAACTTCAATCTCAGCGGCGTAAAGTTTGGTCAACTCTTTTTCGCTTAAGAGATTAGCCTTAATAGCCACATCTTGCAGGGCAGCTTTTGAGTTGCCCGCTTGTTCACGCACATTTT
Source organism: bacterium (assembly GCA_030855955.1). Lineage (GTDB taxonomy): Bacteria > Patescibacteriota > Saccharimonadia > Saccharimonadales > JACDBH01 > JALYQY01. Next base: position 39,383 of record JALYQI010000069.1, read on the forward strand.
GTAACTGTTCTTCGGTGGCCTTGCCGCTACGAACCAGCAAGTCCTTAACCAATGCATCGGAAATACGCATAATTATTACGCTTAAGTATATCTTACTTTGGTTCGCACCAGCAAAATGTAACGTAAAAAACTTGACTGAACGATTAAGTACAAGTACGCTATTGTGTTCATGCTTGCGTATAAGAGGAAGTTGAACTATAAACAACTATAAATAAGGAGTATACCGAAATGGCAAAAGCACCGACTGAGCCCAAAACGTTACAAGACGTAAGCCAAGAAGACGGCAAAACCAAGGCCTTAGGCCTGGCGGTTGATCACATAGAAAAACAGTTTGGTAAGGGTACAATTATGCGCCTAGGTGAATCGACCCATTCCAATGTAGAAACTTTTCCGACTGGGGCTGTTTCATTGGATCTCGCCTTGGGCGGTGGTATCCCAAAAGGCCGTATTATCGAAGTATATGGTCCGGAAAGTTCGGGTAAGACTACCTTGACGCTCCATGCGATTGCCGAAGTCCAAAAAAAGGGAGGAGTGGCAGCATTCATCGACGCTGAGCACGCGCTTGATCCGCAGTATGCCCAGCGCATAGGGGTTAATTTAGAGAACTTATTGGTTTCACAGCCTGATAATGGTGAACAAGCGCTAGAAATAGTTGAATCACTCGTACGCTCCAACGCGGTGGATATTATCGTTGTTGACTCGGTAGCCGCGCTTGTGCCGCAAGCAGAAATCGAGGGAGACATGGGTGACAGTCACATGGGTCTGCAAGCCCGGCTGATGAGCCAGGCACTTCGAAAACTGACGGCCATTATTAGTAAAAGCAAAAGTACCGTGGTTTTCATCAACCAGCTGCGTATGAAAATCGGTGTGATGTTTGGTAACCCCGAAACGACCACGGGTGGCAATGCACTTAAATTTTATGCCAGCCTTCGTATGGATATCCGCCGTATTTCACAAATAAAACAAGGCGATGCCGTTATTGGTAACCGCACCCGTGTAAAAGTTGTTAAAAATAAAATTGCGCCGCCGTTTAGAGAAGCCGAGTTCGATATCATGTATAACGAAGGTATATCGCGTGAAGGCGATGTGTTAGATCTTGCCACTAATAAGGAAATTGTCGAAAAATCGGGTGCGTGGTTTGCCTACGAAACTGAAAAAATTGGCCAAGGACGCGAAGCTGCCAAGCAGTACCTGCGGGAAAATCCCAAAGTATTAGAAAAAATCGCCAAGCAAGTCATGGAAGCTAACAAGGTCTAACTTCTAGTACACTAAGTAATATGAAGAAAGCCGTTTTGCTGCGTGGGATTGACGGGACACCTCAGAGTGACTGGTTCACCTACCTTTACTCAGAGCTTGAGTCACGAGGCAGTTGGTGATTGGCACAAATCATTTCCTATCAGGTGCAGTTATTGGTCTGAGCGTATCCCAGCCAGTACTTGCGTTACCACTAGCTTTCTTGAGCCATTTTGTACTTGATATGGTACCGCATTTTGGATTCGAAGGCTGGGGTGATAACGCGCTTAAACGCAAGTATTTTGTGTTTTGGACGGTTGTTAAACTCGACATTATATTTCTCACCATAGCACTAATTTTTCTTGCTATGAACCGAGAATGGTTGGCAATTGGCGCCGGTGTGATTGCTGTATCTCCAGATTTCTCATGGATCTACAGATTTATTTACAAGCAAAACTTCGGTAGATTACCTATCCCTCCTCGCAATAAGTACGACAGTTTTCATAAAAGAATCCAGTGGTATGAAAAACTTCCTGGTGCTATTCCTGAAGGTCTCGTACTTGTTTTGCTTAGTGTAATGATATGGAGGATGATTTGACGGCTACGAATCATGGGCTTTTTGGCTCATTACTTGCAATTTCTTTGCAAAAATATCCTATAGTTGCCTTTGCTGTGGCTCCGTTCACGCACTTTTTATTGGATGCCATCCCTCATTTTGGTGAGGGCAAAACCATGAACGTATCAAGCAAAAGATTCTTCAAGATACTAATCATCGATTGTATGACCGCGGTGATAACAACCTTAATTGTCGCCTGGTTCTGGAAAGAGATAGCCCTTTTAGTTATTGCCTGTGCGTTTTTAGCAGCCAGCCCTGATCTTATGTGGATATATTATGAATACGTAAACCCGAAATTAAAGAAAAAGCATTTGCTGCCAAAGTTCCATAGTTGGATACAGTGGTCCCAGACTTCGCATGGGGCATATGTAGAACTGCTTTGGTTTTTGATACTTTTTCCCTCACTTATATTTGCTGGCCAGGGGTAAAATGCAGATTACAGCTATCAAACAGCAAGTTAAAAATCCAGAGCGGGCAAGTATTTTTGTTGACGGCAAATATTCTTTCTCATTAAGTTTGAATGAACTTGTCATCGAAAAGCTGAAAATCAATCATGAATTAAATGAAGCAGAACTCAAGCGGCTCAAGAAATTATCTGATGACGGTAAACTCAAAATGCGTGCGCTTGAGTGGACATTAAGTCGTCCGCGGAGCAAACGGGAACTGCGTGATTATTTGTACCGCAAAAAAACCGAACCAGAACAAGTCGAGGCTTTAACAGAAGAATTTACTACTCGTGGTTACATGAGCGAACAACATTATGCCTTGTGGCTGAGTGACATGCGCCGCCGCCAAGGCAAAAGTGAGCGTGCAATAAGATCGGAACTATCAAGCAAGGGGATCACGAGGGAAGTTGCTGATGAAACATTGCAAGAAGGCAAAGACGAACTATCCCGTCTTCAAACGATTATCAGTAAAAAAATGAAACTGCCGCGCTATAAAGCCGACCAGCAAAAACTAATGCAATACCTGGCTCGCCAAGGCTTTGGTTACGACGATATTAAAACTGTATTAAGAAAGATTACAGATACTTAAACAGCTGGTGCAGCAGCTGGTGCCTGGGATTCAACTGTAACATCAGCATCCCGTACTATGATGCGCCTGTCGGTAATCTCGATGATCTGGGTACGATCAATGGTGAGTTGCCCGTCGGTCAGGCTACGATAAAGTGGCCGGTGGACATATAATTTTTGTATAACCATGGCTTCTGGATCAAGGGCATAATCACTTACCTTCCCGAGACGCCGTTTATGATTTGTGACAACGGGTTTATGTATAAGTTCAAATTCAAGTTCCAAAATTTTCCGCAGACGGATCAGTTCTTCTGGTTCGCTGAGTACATCATGGTCATTCACGGCGATGCCCTGCGGTACGAAGTCACGGACATCTTGGGCAAGTAATATCATATTTTTCTTATTGAATACATCCTCGCAGAACCAGCCTTCTATCTTTAGGTTATTGGGGTTGATTATCGGCTCAATTGCCGTCGCTATCTTGCCGCCCGTACGCAGACTCATAACGGGGACGTTCGACACCTGTTGGCTTAGTCTCATCATCTCAAGATTCAGTATACTCCAAAAATATCAGTGCTCATGCTTGCATCTGTGAAATTGGGCAGGCAAGTCTCTACTTAATAGCTTTCGCAACCGTAACCGTCATAATCTGCATCAAATCTATGTGGGTCATCACCAATTACGTTCACACTAAATCCTATATCAGGGCAATCTAAATCATAACTTACATTTGGGACACACGGAGAATAATTTGGATCG
>JALYQI010000006.1 GCA_030855955.1 bacterium
GCTGTACCCGTTCGTTCCAGCCATGGATCTCTAGCCTACCGCTGGCTGTTCCAGTATAGTCAACTTTAAAGAATCGCGTGGCATTTTTAGTGATACGTGCCGAAACTACGGAACTCATTGCGGGGTTAAAGCTATAAGAATTAGTTCCAATGTGTTGTGACCATGTTTGGAGATTGCTATTTGCCCATGTATGCACTTCGGCACACCCTGTAGCTGTATTGTTGGGGACAAAGAGTGATACGGTATCATACCATATATCTTGACGATTACGCTGTAAGGTTTGACCGCTTGCAGCACCCGTGATATTGCCGCCATCTCGACAGGTGTAATAAGAATTGCCTTTCGTACTCCCAAACCAATCGGTGAAGTAAAGGTAGAAGTTACGGTTGCCATATGCACTACAACTATCACCTGTACCGTAACCGGCGTTGAGTGCAGATTGATTGGGGCGGAAGGGAGTGTAGTTGTATAGTGCGCGTGTCGCTCCCGTTTCGATATTCACCGTACTTCCTCCACAGGAGCTACTAGGATTCCATTGTATAAAGTTGTTCCCCATCACGTAGGGTGTATACCATGTAGGGCTATTGTTAAGAATTGCACGGAACATGCGTGCCGACCAAGTAATCTGGTTCGTGAGACCGTAATACTGAGAATCACAAGCGGCAGTGTCAGGACACCCATACCCCGTGGCGCTTCGGTATTGTGAGTTAAGCGGCCAGGTATCGGTGACAAGACCTTGTTCTTTCTGTAGTAAGACAATCAGTACTTGAGGGTTAATTTGAAATTGTTGAGCGGTGTCGTAAATAATCTGTGCGGCGCTTCGGTCTCCTTCGCTATAATCTCTTAAACAGATAAATGGCGCAGGGTTACCATGGGCTGCGCCCCATTGGGCACGAGTGCCACCACCGAATTCTGAGGGTTGTGAACCCTGCGTGTCGCAACTCGGTACTTTACTGTTAAGAAAAGCTTGAATTTGGTCTGTGTTCATGGAGCTACTGGCTGTAAAGACATCATCATCCATAATTCGACCCGGATCAAACCCGACCACAGGGGCGGCGTGGGTAGTGTGTTTAAAGCCAACATACCCCAAGACGGCCATGCATATCAATGCTAACAAGCAAATACCATATACTACGCCAGTATTTCTGGGTGTAGAAATATGTTTCACGTTGTACCTCATTGCACTATCACTGTTCGAGAGGTGTCAGCCTCAAGCTTACTATTTTCAAAATGAAGCGCTAGTTGCCAATTGCCAGGCGAGAGTTCGCTTGTGGGTATATCGAACCCTTGACAGGTTGAATCGCTCGCAAGTGCTTGTACGCCGGCAGTTTTAGTAACTGTTTGGCCAGATTTAGTCAGCGTAAGAGTACAAGTACCACTATTTGTAACGGCAGATATCATCGAGCGAATTTGCAGTACCGAACCGTTTTGATTAGCTGCCGATATCATCATACCTACTTTATTTTTGCCGTTTGGCTGAGGGGTAGGAGAAGGCGCTTGATCACTACCGCCCGTATTTGGTTTCGCTTCTTCTTTGATGACGGTTTGTTTTTTTGAGTTTTCGCCTGTCTTTTTTTGTTCCTCTGTCGGCTTATCGTAATTGATCTTCGACTTTTCTTGAGGGAGTGGCGACCAGCCGAATAATTTGCCCTTGAAAGCATACAAATATGTACCCAACGAAGCTGCTATAAGCACGATGACAACAACAATAAGAATAATAATTTTTTTCTTCGAATATTTTGGTGTAGGTATTTTCATAAGATTTCTTTGTGGTTATGCTTTTAAGCTGATAATAACATAACTATTGTATAAAATGTGAAAATAAGGTTTGTTAATGTGACTTTTATTGCTTGTAAAAATAAAAAGTAACATTAGGATAGTGAAGGGTTTTTATTAGCTTCTTACAACTGCCTTCAAGCGGTGTAGTGCTAATAACATAATCTATTTTTTGACTTACTTTTCTAGTACAACTAGCTGAGACGGCAAATAAATCAGTACCAATCAGAACAAGCGAAGACGAGTCATTCGCCGATAAAAAGACGTGAGCATAGCGGTTATAAATATGATCGTTTTTCATATCTGAATTTTCTTTCCAGAACTTGTTACTTGGGTAAGCCGCCACGCCCGTTACGGCTGATCGGCCACTCATTTGAGGCAGATTTTCTATATATATACTTTGAGCTGCCGCCCAGGTGGCATCTTTATTTGAAATGGTTTCAATTGTTTTGGTAAGATTATTATTGTAAAGAGGCCCAAGCCCTTGGTAAAGAGGGTGGATGAACAACACACTGGCAATTGAAAAAAGTGCAATGATTAAAAAACCTGGTCGAGGTTTATTGATTAAAATAAGAGATAGTCCCGTTATAAGGGCAGCTGCAAGTAGGACGATAAGCTTTTTACTCGAAATAAAATCAGGGTAGATTTTGCTTGTTTCAAATCCAGCCCAAACCATGAGGCCGAAAAATAAAAATGAATACGCCAAAGCTCCCCATAAGTACTTCTTCGTTAAGACTATTTTTTGATCCATATATACTTTTGTCATATAAAGAGCAGTAATAATGGCAACAAAGCCAAGTCCAATGAGCAATCTATCGTGAGGCACAAGGTGCAGGAGAAATGGTTTTGTCAAAACATCGATACTCGGTATAAAAAGATGAGCGAGAAAAAGCAAATTGCAAGCGATAAGAGAAGCCAGTACCCATTCAAACTTTTTTTGCTTTACATACAGCCATGTCACCAATACGATCGAGGGGATAAGGAGGAATAAGGGGAGTAATATAAAGTTTGAGGATTCACTTTGATTTTTATCGTACTTTGCTCCGTGCTCATCTTGCTGGAGCTGCGGCTGAAGATAAGAAACGAGCAGTTTTTTAACATCATACCCACCAGAAGCCACCACCCGTTTGCCCGGATAAACTGTATTACCTATTGCATGAATGACGTCTGAGCGAGATGTTAGATAGGTGGCGCCGATACCGACCGTTACTATGACAGCTATCAAGAAGGGCATAGCCATAGAAAAGGTAGTCTTTTTTGGTTGGCCAATCGATTTTTGAATAAAGTATCCTAGTAGGAAAAAGAATACTACTAGGCTAACAGGGACTTGAAAAGGCGGATAAAGTAGCAAAGCAAAGGCTGTTAAGAGGTAGGCGAGCAAGGACGTTTTAATAATGACAGATGTTTTTTTAGAAAGACGCCTTCCGAAAACTTGTATAGTAGTCCTATCGATAAGGCTCATACTGACGAGAGTGATCAGAAATCCATAGGTTAGGGTGGCAATAGTACCCGTTTGGTACCACCAAAACATAAATGGACTAAAGCCAATAATAAAAGAGCCGGCAATTGCAAGTAAAATTTTATTAGGAAGAAGCTTCAAGCAAAAAAAGTAAACACTTGTCATTAAAGCAAAAAGCAGTACCCACCACTTAAACGCAAACGCATATTCAACGGACAGTACGAAGAAAGAAAAATTCTGAGGCTTAAAGAAAGCAGACCATTCCCTGTAGGGGGCATCAAATAATAAGCTCATGTCTTTAGGTTCGCTAAAATGAGGATTAATACGCTCGTAATTATTTTTCTCTTGAGCAATCGTTAGTTGAGTATTAACCAGCCATTCGTCTGAACGTACAGTTTGTGGTTTACCAAACAACAAACTGGGATCTTTTGTGTTTTCTCCATAAAGATAAGTGTGATATACCCCGATCGATGTTCCGCTTATCTTAAGACACGTCAGTATAATTAAGAGGGCGAACAAAAAGGCAGGAAATAAAACGATCTTGTTATCTCTAACAAGCTGTTTTACTCTTGCACTATTCATAAGCTCTATCTTAGTTTATTTCGTCGTTATTAGAAAGATGCCAATAAAAATAACGATCGCGCCAACTATTTGAATAGCGGATAGTCTTTCGTCAAGAAAAAAGTAATTTGCGATAATAACAAATACCAAAGAAAGCGTAGTAATAAGAGTAGTAATGGTGGTTGAGCTGGTAGAAAGCTCAGGGATTCTATAAATAACGCTATTAAGGATAATGAAGAAAACTCTCGCAGAAAAAGCAAAAAAAGCACCTAAAATAAACTGCCAAGTAAATATGAGCTGCAAAACTCGCATAAACGTCATTTCTTGTCCGATAATTGCTCTGCTGCCTAGTAGCAGAATAGAAGCAACCGTAGCAAGAGAAAACAGTATCGTGAGACTAACAACTTGAAGCATTATTCATCCTTGTATTCCGTATCGGCAATACGTTTATCGTTGAAAACGAACTCTATGAGCCTGTTAAGATTATACTCTCTTTCAAAATGCTTAAAGTGATACTCTCTTCCTT
>JALYQI010000064.1 GCA_030855955.1 bacterium
CAGCTGGCGGGACGAGAAGGCGGAATCGATCCGGAATTCGTTGCCTGGCTGGCAGGAGAGATCAAAAAAGCCACCGAAACTGGCGTAGAAATGGCCATTGTAGTTGGCGGCGGCAATTTCCTGCGAGGTGCAACTATCGCCAGTGAAGGCCTGGAACGTCCCACGGCTGATTACATGGGCATGCTTGCTACCGTCATGAATGGCTTGGCACTGATGGATATGCTTGAGCACCATGGCCAGCCGACTCGTTTGCAGACTAACATCCATATCAACCAGGTCGCAGAACCTTTCATTCGGCGCCGGGCAATTCGGCATTTGGAGAAAAAGCGAGTTGTTATCGTTGCCGGGGGCTTAGGTAAGCCCTACTTAACAACTGATACGGCTGCTGCTTCAGTCGCGCTGGAACTGGATTGCGATGTTATCTTAAAAGCTACTAAAGTTGACGGCATTTACGATAAGGATCCTGAAGTGAATCCAGACGCTGTAAAATATGACCATATTAGCTACCAGGAAGCGGTGGAAAACCCCGCTATCAAAGTAATGGATAAGGCGGCACTCGGATTGGCCATGGAACAGCAAAAACCTCTGGTAATTTTTGATCTCCATAAAGATGGAAATATCCTGCAGGCTGTATCTGGTGAGGAAATAGGAACCAAGGTTAGCTAGATTTAAGTGAGCGTTTAATATCACGTTCAGTATCGCGATGTTTGATGGTTTCTCTTTTGTCGTATTTGCGTTTGCCGCGGCCGATGGCGATTTCGAGTTTGATAAAACGGCCTTTGATTAAGAATTTAATCGGCACAATGGTGTTGCCTTGCTGCTTGGCTTCTTGCAGCTGGTCCAGTTCGCGTTTTTTGAGTAGTAATTTACGGTTACGGATCTGGATATCGCTGGGTAAGTGAACGGCATTGGTTTTAAGCGGTGTAACGAGACTATTCATAAGCCATGCTTCCCCGTCCTTCATCTGCACGAAGGCGCCTTGCAAGCTGCCGTGTTTCTCACGCAAACTGCGCGTCTCTGCTCCATTCAAGGCAATACCAGCAATATACGAATCTTTGAGTTCGTAGTCATACCGCGCCCGCTTATTAGCGATAACGCCAGAATTTTGCTGCTTGTTTTTCACAATAGATACATTTTAGCTTAAGAGGTAACTATTGACAAATAAAATAATAATGTTTTATATAAATTTAATAATGTCTGGCATTTTCAGTTTCAATTTTTTGCAATTCAGCTTTAGCCGTATTCCACATAGCGGGATCGTTATGCGTGACCTTACGCCAGTACCACCATTCGGGCCCCCACACATCAATCGAACGCATTCCAGTTGCCTTTCCGTAACTAATGCGATGTTTTAAGCGATCGGCGTTCATAGATTTGTCCTGTTCTTCAAGCGGAGTATTGACGGTACCACCGTAGGAACCAGGTGTCCAAGCTTCAGCTTGCAGTTCATGGATGGCCATACTGCGGCCACGTGTGAGCTCAATTATTCCAGCACGAAAACCGTAATACCACGCGGGAATCGGATATTCAAAATAGCGTTTTGTAAATTGTGCATCCCAGACACGCTTATAGACTGAAACAGCCCATTTATCTGGAGTAGGCTCTCCTATCGGCATCCCGATGCCATTGTTGCTAAGCGTTACAATCACCGGAGTATTTGTATCAATTTGTTTTACAAGATTATATTCATCAATCAAACGTTGGCGGTTCATATCTGGGCAGTAGCCAAAACCTTTGAGGAAATATTCATTCTCTAGCTGGTAAGAGTCCAGCACTGGGCTGTCTTTGTAACGGTTGACGGTGGCGGCGATAAAGTCTGACAGTGGCTTATACCATGACGTTCCTTCGAACTGTGCCCAACTTGGCATATGGCACTCGGGCCAGCGTGGTTGACGAAGGCCCAGGCTTAAGCTGACTTTGACATTTCGGTCTTCAGCCAGCTTCATTTGCCAATCAAGCTCGTCGAAGTTATAGGTTCCTTGTTCTTTTTCGATGTCACTCCAATAGCTCACAAAGCGTAATTGCTTAAACCCAATTTCGTCGACCATTGCTGTCAGGGTTTCGCGGGGATCGAGGCCATAGTTGCGTGCGTAGTTCGGAATAAACGTCGCGCCGATTACCAGCGGCTCATGCTGATGCTTTTTGATATACCATTGAGCAATCCCATACATACTCCCAACACTTAAGATTAGAAATAATAATAACCCTAGGCCCAGGCGCTGCCAAAATTTATGACGCACTGTCCAGTCAGTTTGGCGCCGCCAGAACTTTTGCCAAAACCCTATTTTCTCAGCTGATTTTTTGGTTCGCATGGTAGTATTTTTATTGAATGAAGATTAAATCTAAACCCCTTACGCTATCTTTAGTTATACCAGTTTATAACGAAGAAGACCATATTGAAGCGTGTTTAGACTCGATCGCGTCTCAATCGCTGTCGCCGCTTGAAGTAATTGTCGTGGATAACGGTAGTACAGATACTAGCGTTGCCCTTGCCAAAAGATATGACTTTGTAACCTTAATTCATGCAAGCCAACGTGGTATCGCCTACGCGCGCAATGCTGGCTTTGAGGCTGCTCAAGGGGACATTATTGGCCGGATTGATGCTGACACGCGATTAGGGCCGGACTGGGTGGAGCAAATGACCGAGTTTCTTACGCTGCACCCCAAAGAACTATTAACGGGCGGAAGTTATTTATACGATTTGGCCTGGCCGAAATTCTATGGCTGGATCCAGGGGCAAATTGCTTTTCGGGCCAACCGACTTATTTTAGGGCATTACATAGCTTGGGGTTCGAACATGGCATTTCGCCGGTCTTTGTGGGATGAGATTAAATATGAAGTCCACAACGATCCTCTTATCCATGAGGACATTGATCTCGGAATGCACTTGCACGACAAAGGTTACAAGATTACTTACCGGCCCAACCTAAAAGTTGGTATCGATTCGCGGTTATTTAGTCAAAAGCGGACTACCCGTGAACAGCACATAAAATATCTGGTAATGTGGCCGAAGACACTGGAAATGCATAATAAAAAGCGCGCATGGATTGGATGGGCTGGAGTTTATTTAGTTTATTGTTCTTATCTTCCTCTGTTAGCCGTGAATCATATTGGCAAAGTGTATAGGTATTTAATACCAGCTGACCAGGAAATCTAAGATGGATTGGTTGTACGTTTGTCGTTTTCTTCTTTGATATCGCATGTACTCCATAGACCTAGGCTTTGCTCTCTCGCCTGGCGCTCGTAGCCACGGAATTCTTCTAGTTTTTCAAATGGAAACAATGTATAGGCAAAGCCGTAGCCCTGCTTAATAATCTCAGCGTTAGCGAGACGGCCATCGGGCAGATACACGTACCGCAATAAGCGATCATAACGGTCGCGGTTGGGGTTGGTGGGGTCGGCCTCCAGCCGCACAGAATCTTCGCCAATAAGAGATTTAGTAAACTCACTTGCAACTCTACCGAAGCACTGAACGGGAAAGCGTGGATCCTGGGTTTCGGGTGTATCAACACCGATGAAGCGTACACGCTCACTCATGCCATTCATATCGACAGTAATCGTATCGCCGTCTTCAAAAGTTAGAACTTTATATTGACCTGGCTGTGCCTGCTGGACTGTGTCGGCTGTTGAGCGAAGCCATCCTTGTTTGCCTGCTACCCATAAGAACAAAGCTAAAAGCAAGCTTAAAGCCACAGACAGTAGCCGCCGTTTCTGCCGCTTTGTAAGTAAACTGGCCATACATCACTCCTCAGTTACAGGATACGGGTTACGGATTACCAGTGAGCCGGCTATTGCGCCTCCTATGAGCAATGCGATGATACCCAGCGAAAGTGCCGTTGGCAAATGAATATTAAACCACTGCAAACCAAATACTTTTTCTGGCGCGATTAAAAGCTTTAATCCTACGAATAATAGTAGAAGCCCAAGGGCGTGATTAAGGAGCCAGAACTTATCTTTGATAAATTCAAAAACAAAATATAACGCCCGCATACCCAAGATTGCTGCAGCATTACTCGCGATAATGATAAACGGATTCTGGGATACGGCTAGGATGGCGGGGACGGAGTCGACAGCAAACACCACATCTGTTGCTTCCACGACAAGGAGTGCCATAAACAACACGGTAGCCACCCGCTTGCCATTTTCTAACGTGAATAAATTATGTCCATCGAGGTGATGGCTGACGGGAATAATCTTTTGAACCTGGCGATACAAGAAACTTTTGGCAGGATTGAATTCATCTTCCTCTCGAGTTCTTAATAGCTTAAAACCACTCCATAACAAGATGAGGCCGAAGAGTATCAGAATAGGTTCAAAGCGGTCGATCAAAGCGATACCGGCAAAGACAAAGATCGCCCGCATGACGATAGCACCAAAGATTCCCCAGAACAACACCCGGTGCTGATATTTTTTTGGGATTTTGAAATATGCCAGGATCACCGACCAAGCAAATACATTGTCTACAGACAAAGATTTTTCGATCAGGTAGCCACTGAAGTATTGCCCGCCCGCCTCGGAACCGTAGGATGTCCATATTACTGCACCCAATCCGATGCCAAGGGCAATCCACACAAGACTCTGCTTGACTGAACCTTGCAATGTAGGGGTGTGGTCTTTGCGGTGCACAAATAAAACGTCAAATAATATCAAGAATAAAAACCAGCCTCCCAGTAGCACCCAATGCCACCAGGTAACCGTTATATCCAGTTTCAAAACGTCCGACGCCGCAGCAAAAAGCATAGCAATCATTATGCCTGAAGCGCGCCTATTGCTTCAACTAACTTTGAACTTATTTAAAAATCGATACCTTTATTGGCTAGAAATTTGTCATCAAAATGATGTTTCATTTTGGTCATATGAGTGGCAATGTCAACTTTATCAAGTAATATCTCGGGAAAGTTTCGACCCGTCAAACACAGGCTGGTGTTAGGTGAGCGTGAGCCAATAAGTTTATCCAGTTGACTGGTATCCAACAGCCCATCATATACGGCATTATTGATTTCATCACATATTACTATGTCAAAATCCCCGCCTGAAGCAGCTGTTATGGCTTTATCGAATGTTTTTGCCGCTGCTTGCTTATGTTCCGCAGTACTGATATTTTTTTCACTTAAGGCTCCGGCATTATAGAAACCTTTGCCTCCCTTATAAAACAAAAAATTATCAATGTAGAGCGGCGATATTTTTTCAAAAAAATCGTGCTCTGACACCTGCCAGTGCTTAACGAACTGTATAAAAGCTACTCGCCAGCCTGCGCCCAGAGCTCGTGCCGTCAATCCAATGGCTGCGGACGTCTTGCCCTTGCCTTCGCCGGTATAAACGACTACCACAGACTCCTTTGTTTTATAATCTTCAAATGTCATTGGTATTTAGCAGTATACGCGAATTATTATGCAGTATCCGCGCTTTGACGTGAGGCTTTCCTGACTTTACTTACAGTCCGTGTATAAAGGTCCCGGATTTCTTCAAATGCTACTGTGTCAATCAGTCGTTTTCTTATTTCTTGCAAAGTTGTCGAAGATAATTCGGGAAATTGTTCGGCTAAACTCTTAACCACCTGAAAAACTGGATGATTTTGCTTATGTAACTTGCCCTCAAAATAGGCGTAAACATCTTTAAGATCAATGACATCTCCTTTAGTTAGGATGGTACCGTCGGCAAACTTCACAGGGGCTTTAGTCAGTGCTGTAATCATGAGGCTTCTTTTCGCGGTAGTAGTGAGATTTAGTTCCTTAGGATCAGGCAGGGCTGGTTTTTGAACATTAATAGCTATTTCTTCACCCTCTTCGTCGTCATGATCAGTCTTGGTGAATTCTATAATTGCCGACTTAAGAGAAGCAAGAGTCGCTCGCATCCGAGAATCTTTAGTTGCCTCCACTAACCCATTACCCAGCAGCCACTCCCGATTAAATGTGAATTCCATATCGGTAAAAATCCTAGTAACCTCATCACGACGAGGATCATATTCCTCTGTTCCAATAATATCTGTATTAACTGCGTCTTTTTGTTCACTATGCGTAACTTTGTCTGTCGATGAATAGGTCGTACTATTTTCAGACACGGTTTGCTGCTTGGATAATCTAGCGAAAACACGATCCGGGTACCGAGCTTCATTAATAGATAAATGGCTAACAACTAAGTTACCCACTACAACAGCATGCAGGATTTGCCGGCTAGCATAAAGGGCTTCGCTGCCAGAATAATACACTCCTGTTATCTCTATTACCTCTCCCATGATTTCAGGGTAAGACACTTACTTAAAAAATGCAGTGAAGTTTGTCACAGTCATAACGGGGTTAAGGCATCAGTTTGTGCTCTCGCAAAGAGCTATCTATGCGCGGGCGGTCGAAACCAACAATGATATCGCCCTCAATATCGATGACCGGGATGCCCATTTGACCGGATTTTTGCACAGATTCATCAGCCAAGGCACGATCAGATTCTACATCTTTGACATCGTATTTCACACCTAATTTATCCAAATACTGCATAGCGCCGTGGCAAAAAGCGCACCAGCTTGCACTGTAGACTGTAACCATTATCTCTCCCCTTCTCCGTCTATTATTTTTATAACCCGCCGTTGCATTAAGTAAATAGTTCCTGTGACAATTACAGCAGTTATTAGGCTGACTAGAGCAATCGTTAAAACAGGACTGGAGCTTGCATGGACTGATTCCTGCAGTTCAGAAGCGTATTCAACTCCGCTGTGGGCAATTAAATACATGACATAAGTATAACATTCAAAGTCTGAAATTTGCCTTAAGGACATACCGTGCCTGTATACTAAATTAATATGAGCAAACAGCAAGACGCCGTCGACAGGCAGGAGGTCATAGGCCGGCCCAAGCGCCATAAATTCAATAATAAATACTTAACATTACTGGTAGTTATCAGTTTTTTAGCAGGTGTATTGTGGTTGGCAGCGGTGCGATTTCTGATTGTACGAAGCGAGGAAACACATTATCATGCCAACTTTGCCGTATATATTAATAATATCCGGTTAGGATTTAATGAAACCAGTTTTTACGAAGAAATAGCCGCTTGTTCGGTAGAAAACGACAATAACCCCAAAGGCCGTGTTCATATGCACGAACAGGTTAGCGATGTGATCCATATACACGACAAGCGAGTTACTTACGGCAATTTTTTCCATAACATCGGTTGGAATGCTGGCGATGAAGTCTTGGAAACAAACGATGAAATTTATCAAACCTTAGATAGTATAAAGCTCACCTATATTCTAAATGGTCAGAAAACTGAGCGTATTGATAACCGTATTATTGGCAATGCTGACCAACTACTTGTATCTTATGGTCAAGCGAATGACGCTGAACTGAAGGCGCAATTTAATTCCATATCTAACTCAGCCGTTGAAGTAAATAACAAACCAGATCCCGCTAGTTGCTCAGGTCTCAATGAGGCTGGTCATGATAGTTTCCTAGAGCGTCTAAAACGCGCTACATTCTGGGAATGATGCTTAAATCTCGCTTGTGAGCCACCCGCTTAATCTGTTATGATAAGAGTATCAATGGGAAGAGCCGCTGCGCGCAAGCGAACGACAGTTACTAAAAGTGATCCTACCATGGATTACCTGGCCGGCTTTGACGCCCGAAGCCAGTTATTTGCCGCTTCTCTTAATCTGGGCTGGCAACTAGCCTTAACCGTACTGGTCCCACTTTTTATTGGGGTTCAAATTGACCGCCGCTTCGATTCCTCCCCATCATGGACACTGACTGCACTGTTTATCGCCGTGGCTGGGTCGATTGTCACTATTACCCGCACGTTTAAAGACCTTACCCGTTTGCAGACTGGGGATGATGCTGTTATAAAAAAACGTAAACGTAAAACTTCTAAGGTGAAAAAGAATGTTTAAGGCACTGGGAATATTTGCTGCTGAAACTGCTGAGAAACCCGGTCCGGTTATCCATGTCGAACCCGGCGAGGTATTTACGATTGGCGGTTTAAGTGTTTCCAACTCAATGTTCTACGGTTGGATTGTTGCCGTCGTGGTACTAATTATGATGATTACAGTCAGCCGCATGATGACTTTAAAGCCACGCCGCGGTTTTATCCAGTTTATTGAGGCAGGCACGGAGCTAATTATTGGAATGATTACCAATGCGCTTGGGTCACGGGCCAAGGCAATCAAATATGCGCCGTATTTTGCTGCCATCTTTTTTTATGTTTTATTCAATAACTGGTTTGGTTTGCTACCGGGCGTGGGTGAAGCTGTTAAAGTTGGCGAGACACCATTGTTTCGGCCTTTTACGGCCGACCTAAACGGAACCCTGGCGGCGGCAATCGTAACTATAGTTATGGTACAGACCTTTGCCATAAAAGAGTCTGGCATTGTCCGGCACATCCGCCACTACTTTTCGGGCAGTTTGAAGAATCCTGCGACTTACCTGTTCGGTTTCTTAGAAGTATTCACGGAATTTACCCGTGTGGTCAGTCTGGCTCTGCGCCTGTTTTTAAACGTAGTTATTGGTGAAATCATCATCTCGGTGTTTGGTTACTTGGGCAAGTTTGCCGCTCCGCTTACCTCAATGCCGTTTGTAGCTCTGGAACTGTTTGTAGCACTTTTGCAGGCCTATATTTTTGTGATGTTGTCGGTTACATACTTGGCGGTAGCTATTAGCCATGATCATTCCGACGATAATGTTGTTGCTCATGAACCGATTCCGCGTGCGAACCCGAACGCTGGAAAGGCATGATAATGAAATTAATTAAACGTATGAGGAGATAACTAGATGTTTTTTTTCGCAGAACTCACCGGTGACGTAGAAATTTTAGGTAAGGGTATGATGATGGGCCTTGGTATGATCGGCCCAGCTATTGGTATTGGTTTAGTTGGTAACGCTTTTATTAATGCTGTCGGTCGCAATCCGGAAGCAGCAAAGTTCTTGGGTCAGGCACTGGTTATTATCGGTATTATTGAGCTCTTGGCACTGCTGGTTTTCGCATCATTATTCATCATCTAAGGAGACGAAAAAGCTACATGATACACATCTATTTTGCTGCTGCTGAATCAGGCGAACAAGTTGCAGAGGGGCTGCCGCTTGGTTTGTCGCCCCAAGCTTTTATCGTGCAACTTATCACCTTCATTCTGATTTTCTTTTTATTGAAACGATTTGCGTTTGAACCAATTGTAAAGATGCTCGATCGGCGGCATCAGGTCATTGAAGCCGGTGTAAAGCACGGCGCAGAAATGGAAAAAGAACGTGCGAATCTACTGAAAGAAACGGATAAGATTATCCGCGAATCACGACACGACGCTGATGCAATAATTAATGATGCGCAAAAAGAAGGCCGAGAGATAGTACGCGAAGCCGAAAAATCAGCCCATAAGAAGACAGAAATTATGCTGGCTGATGCCGAGGCCAGGTTGGACGAAGAGTCCGAACAAGCCCGCCGCAAGCTCGAAAAAGAAATTGCCGGTTTGGTATCGGAAGCCACAGAAGCAGTAGTAGAAGAAAAAGTTGATGCCAAAAAAGACGCCGACCTCATCGACAGAGCGATCAAGAAAGGCAGTAAGTAATTTATGGCCAATATAGTCACGCGCAAGGAGCTAGCCGAAATTATTGGCGAAAAGACCATGCATATTACCAATCGTCAAAAGCTTGCTAACGCCGTGGCTGCTTATTTATCAAGCGAACACAAGACTGTGAATATAGGTTCACTTATGCGCGATGTTATGCAGTATAGATTGGAACGCGGTATCGTAGAAGCCATGGCCGTAAGCGCTCATGAACTTACCCCGGTGGTTTTAAAGGACATTAAGATATTGCTTCGTGAGCATTTCCCGCATACTAAAACCGTGCTGCTCGATCAACGAGTTGATCCAGAGGTTATTGGCGGTATCAGAATAGAACTTCCCCAGGAAGTTTTAGATTTATCAGTAAAGTCGAAACTTAACCTATTTAAACGGCTGGTTGCAGAAGAAGGAGTGAAATAGTGGCAATAAAAGATGACATATCAATTGCTGAACTTTCGGCAGACATCCGCGCGGCGATTGCCGAGCTGAAGAAACGACCCGATATTGAGGAAACCGGTATTGTCACGCGCGTTGGGGACGGTGTGGTGTGGATTTATGGCCTGACTACGGTTGGTTACAACGAAATGGTTGAGATTGAAGCGACCGATGGCAGTAACCTTACAGCTTTTGCCTTTAACTTAGGATCTGAGGAAATCGGTGCCGTGCTTTTGGGTGAAGACACCCTGGTCAAAGCCGGAGCACGTGCCAAACGAACCGGCAAAATTGTCGAAGTACCTGTAGGTCCTGAGCTTATCGGCCGCGTGGTTGATCCGTTGGGCCGCCCTCTTGACGGCAAAGGTGCAATCAAGGCAACTCAAACTTCTCCCTCCGAAAAAATTGCGCCTGGAGTACTGGCTCGTAAATCCGTGCACGAACCTTTAATGACCGGTATTATTGCTATCGACGCTATGGTGCCTATTGGCCGGGGCCAACGCGAGCTGATTATTGGCGACCGCCAAACTGGTAAAACAGCCGTGGTGCTTGACACCATGATTAACCAACATCGCCAGAACACTGGTGTTATAAATATTTATGTTGCTATCGGACAAAAGATGAGCAAGATTGCCCGCCTGGTGGAGCGTTTGAAACGCGAAGGTGTGATGGGGCAATCAATTATAGTTACTACTTCTGCGGCCGACCCTGCCCCACTGCAATACTTAGCTCCTTACGCTGGCGCCGCAATGGGTGAATATTTCCGCGATAATAAACAACACGCCCTGATAATCTACGATGACCTTACTAAGCACGCTGCCGCTTATCGCCAGATGTCTTTGCTGCTGCGTCGTCCACCGGGCCGTGAAGCCTATCCAGGTGATGTCTTCTACTTGCACTCACGTTTACTTGAGCGTGCAGCTAAGCTTAATGATGATTTAGGCGCTGGTTCGCTCACTGCCCTGCCGATCATCGAAACCCAAGCCGGTGATATTAGTGCCTATATTCCAACCAATGTTATCAGTATCACCGACGGTCAGATATTCATGGAAACCAACCTGTTCTACCAAGGTATTCGGCCGGCTGTATCGGTTGGATTGTCAGTCTCCCGCGTCGGTGGTGCAGCGCAAACCAAGGCAGTTAAATCAGTGGCCAAATCACTGCGTGTTGACCTGGCCCAGTTTCGTGAACTGGCCAGCTTTAGCCAGTTTAGCACCGATCTTGATGCTGATACCAAAGCTAGGATCGAACGCGGCCAACGGCTGACGGAACTTTTGAAACAGCCACAGTACACACCATACGGTACATGGCAGATGTACGTAATGCTGCTTGCCGCAACCTCAGGTGGCTTTGATAAAGTTGAAGTTTCCAAGATTAAAAATGCGGAATCGGCTTTGCTCCGTGAGTTCAAAAGCAAGCATCCAAAACTGCTAGAAATTATTGATGGTGGCAACGAGCCCGATGACCAGGACAAGGAAGCGATTCTAAAACTCGCCAACCATGTTGCCGAGAGTTATAAACCTGTGGAGAAAGAAGTTAAGTAACAATGAGTTTAAGAATGCCCTATTTAATTGACGAAGAAGCCCTATACTCTGCTATCCAGGTAATTACTGATCCGGATTTGAAAGATATCCGTGACATAGATTTTGTTTATGATATATACAATCCCGCACTTGCTGTGGTCGAGGGTGCAGCTACATTAATCGCTGATTCAGTATGGTATCAAGGTAAAAAGTTTGATTGGGCACCTAATGATGTCACTGATTCGGTCAAAAAAGGAATGAGAACCGGCTATTTATTAGGGAAAGTGATTTTTGATAATGGCTAGTACGCAGCAGCTCAAGCGCCGGATTGGCAGCATTAAAAACACCAAGCAGATAACCAAAGCTATGGAGTTGGTTGCCGCCAGCAAGATGCGTAAAGCAACGGAGGCAGCGCAGCGCGGCCGCGCCTACCGTGAAGCCGCCCATTCGATGTTATCCCGTCTGACAACCGTGACGGAAATCAGTGAGCACCAGCTATATAAGATCCGGCCGATTAAGACACGGCTGTATGTACCGATTACTTCCAATCGTGGATTGGCTGGTGCCTATAACGCTAACATTATCAAGATGCTGACTCGCGCCGCTAACGATGATAAAAAACAAGGTATCGCCACAAGAGTGATAGTAATTGGGCGACGCGGTTCACAGTTCCTGCGACGTATTGAACACATTGATGTTATTGCCGTCTACGACAATTTTAGTGACCACCCAACCGCTAACGACATACGTCCGATACTTGATAGCGTGGTAGATAAATACCGTAAGGCCGAGGTCGATGAAGTCTGCCTGCTCTACACCGAGCACAAATCTAACATTACCCAGATTGCTCAGAGCTTGGTGATTTTGCCTGCAGTGTTTGATGACGACTCCACGGACAATCAAGGACTGAGTGATGTGACTTTTGAGCCGTCCGTCAGCGAGGTGCTCGAAAACGTTACCGAACGTTTATTAGAAGTCCAAATCTGGCAGGCCTTGCTTGAATCAATAGCCTCCGAGCACTCCATGCGCATGTTAAGTATGAAGAACGCCACCGATAACGCCACCGAAATAATTGATGATCTGACGCTTGAATTCAACACCGCTAGACAAGCCAAGATTACCCAGGAACTGGCCGAAATCACCGGCGGCGCGGAGGCGATGAAATAATGGGTGAATTCATTAGGCACGAGCCGTCTGCTCGCGAAATTGCTCATGGTGTTCTTGGAAAATCAGGACATCGAATTCCTAATGAATTAAGGACAGAAATATTAGAATTATTAACAGATGCCGCGCATGATGGATTAGAGTTTGGCGAGAGTTATGCAACAGCTATTGAAGGAGCACGGACTCCGGGTATTGTTCGCTATACGCAAGGATACCTAGCGGCTATAAATGATATGGATAATGGTCAAATCACAAAAGAAGGGGAAGAATAATGGCGACAGCAGAAAAAGTGAGGAAAGGAATAGGAACTATCAGCCAGGTTGTGGGTGTAGTTATTGATGCCGAATTTTCAGAGGGCCACTTGCCCGCTATTTATAATGCACTCGAAGTCGAGTTAAACGGCAAACAATTATTATTTGAAGTTGCCCAGCATTTGAGCGAATCAAGCGTGCGTGCTATTGCGCTTGGAACGACTGATGGCCTTAAGCGCGGTGCCAAAGTTACCGACACCGGTGCGCCGATTAGGGTGCCTATCGGCGAAGAAACGTTAGGCCGTATGTTTGATGTCACCGGCGCGCCTATTGATGGCAAAGGCGGCAGCTTCAAAAATTATTCACCGATTCACCGCGATGCGCCTGCATTTACAGACCAATCCGGATCGGTAGAAATCCTTGAAACCGGTATTAAAGTTATTGACCTGATCAGCCCGATTACCAAGGGTGGTAAAGTCGGTTTGTTCGGTGGTGCCGGGGTGGGAAAAACTGTTTTGATTCAGGAACTTATTAGCAACATTGCCAAATTCCATAGTGGCTACTCGGTCTTTGCGGGAGTTGGTGAGCGTACCCGTGAAGGTAACGACTTATATTTTGAAATGAAAGAATCCGGTGTATTAGAAAAAACCTCACTTGTCTTCGGGCAAATGAATGAACCGCCAGGTGCGCGTTTGCGAGTGGCTTTAAGTGGCCTTACGATCGCAGAAGGTTTCCGAGATAAAGGTTCCGATGTTTTACTGTTTGTTGACAATATTTTCCGCTTTACCCAAGCCGGTTCGGAAGTGTCTGCCCTGCTTGGCCGCTTGCCGTCCGCGGTGGGCTACCAACCTAACTTGGCTACCGAAATGGGTGCCTTGCAGGAGCGCATTACTAGTACGCGTAAAGGCTCAATTACCTCCGTCCAAGCCGTTTACGTGCCAGCCGATGATTTTACCGATCCCGCACCTGCAACCGTCTTTGCCCACCTTGACTCTACCATTGCCCTGAACCGTGCGTTGACAGAGCTCGGCCTTTACCCGGCCGTTGACCCGCTTGATTCAAGTTCTACAATTCTTGACCCCGAAATCGTTGGCGAAGAACACTACCAAGTCGCCCGCGAAGTCCAGCGTATTTTACAACGCTATAAAGATTTGCAAGATATTATTGCAATCTTAGGAATGGAAGAACTTAGTGATGAAGATAAACTTACGGTGTCACGTGCCCGCAAGATCCAGCGCTTCTTAACCCAACCATTCTTTGTCGGTGAAGTGTTTACCGGCAAGCCTGGTAAGTATGTTTCTTTAAGCGACACAATTGCGGGCTTCCGTGAAATCCTTGACGGCAAGCACGACGATAAGCCTGAGTCAGCCTTCTACATGAAGGGCGATATTTCTGAAGTGAAAGTAGATAAATAATGTCTGAAGCGGAAAAATTTGGTATGGATGATGATGTCTTTAATGAACTTCAAGAAATTGGTGAAAAAATAACCACGCCGCCACTTTATCCAGCTGTAGAAAGAAATTTCGGAGACGATAGCGACCGAGAGTTTAAAGAGGCAACCGAAGTAGTGCAGCCGATTGACTCTAAACTATTACCCAGTGAAACTTTAGCAGAGGCACATGTACGCCTGCAAAAAGAAAGTGGAAACGAATGATAAACTTCCAGCTTGTTAGTTTAGATGGGGTAAAGTTTTCAGAAGATGTTTATGAAGTTGTCTTACCAACTATGGATGGGGAAATTGGAGTGTTGTCCAAGCACATGCCACTGATAAGTGTTGCCAAGCGCGGTGTTATTTCGGTGCGCAAAACTGCACAGGATCGCGATGACATGATGGAGCACTTTGCTATTTCTGGCGGTGCGATTGAAGTTACGGGCGATACTCTTCGCGTGTTGGTGGATGAAGCTGATGCCTCTGAAGAAATATCAGAAGAAGAAGCCAAAACAGCTATGGAACGGGCACAAAAACTTAAGTCTGTGGCCAAAGATCAAATCAGTTTGGAGCAAGCACAAAGTCTGATTGACCGCTCTGCCGTTAGGCTGCAAGTTGCCGGCATGAAACGCCGCTCCCGCCGCGGCTAAGCCTCTATCCGGATTAAGTTGAAGTTCGTCCAGCAGAGCACGTATAACACGTCGTAGTGTAGGGGTTGTCGAAAAGCTAGCATACTGTAGATCAGCCAAAGCTTCATGATGATTACGTCTCACCAAAATCGTATGAATAAATGATGGTTTGCTCGGAACTGACAGCCGAGGAGCAAGGCACCGGCAAAGCCTTACCCGTTGTTATCTTGAAATAACGTTTGCAATTCGTTGCAATTAAAGTTATTGTATAGTCATTAATTAAAGGAGGCATTTCTGCATGACAGTGCGATCACGAATCGCGATGTTAGCAGCAGAGTTTTTGGGTACAGCTGTACTCGCGACTGTTGCAATTAACGTATCGCGTTCACAAATAGGTATTGGCTATTTCGTAGCCATTGCCGTAGGTGCCGCATTTGCACTTTTGGTGCTTTTGTTCGGTGGTACTTCAGGTGGGCACTTCAATCCTGCAGTGACAATCGGTCTTTGGACACTGCGCAAAATACAAACTTTACAAGCTATTGCCTATTTGGCAGTGCAAATGCTTGGCGGTTTAGCCGCATGGCAGCTCGCTAACTACTTTGTCGGCGATGACCTGCGTAGCATTGCTGGTAATTCGTTCGAGTGGAAAGTACTCGTAGCCGAAGCAGTCGGTGCTGCCGTATTCACTATGGCTGTTGCAGCCGCAGTTTACCAACGTGTTAATGATGCCGATAACGTTGTACGAGATGGTGGCTGGTTAAATCCATCACGTGTAGCCGTATTACTAGGTGGCGGTTTGTTCTTGGGTGTAATTGTTGCCTCACTTGCTTCAAACGCAATCCTGAACCCAGCCGTAGCACTGGCGAACCAATCATGGTCTCGGGCATATATCTTCGGGCCTATCATTGGTTCGGTTGTAGGTATGAACTTGTACGTGCTGTTATTTGCACCAAGTGTTTCACTATTGCCTGCACGTGCTGCAGCCGTCAAGGCTCCAGCCGTTGATACCAAGGCAGCTGACACCAAAGCTTCAACTGCACGCGTAACTTCTCGTTCTTCAACTGCACGTTCTGGCACTCGTACGACAACCCGCAAAACTGCATCACGTCGTAAGACCACGACAACCCGTAGACGCCGTACGTAAATAGTTTTAACCACTATTGCAAAAAAGCTTCTTACCCAAGGAGCTTTTTTGTTTATACTTCGTCCCAAGGTGTCTGTCTATGGATGGATACAATAATCGTGTTTTCTACCTAGTTCGAATTTACCCGCTTTAATTTCTTCTACAGCGTCTAGCAGACGGGAGCGTAAACCATCAATTCCCCGCTGCGTCTTTTTAACCGAGCCAATAATACCGGTATCAACAAAATGTAGAGAGACAAATGCCGGCAGCTCTTTATGCGTAAGCTGCCAAGCTAAGGCGTACATAGTAAGCTGGCTGCTGCTGGTTGCCCGGCTCTTGGCTTTTTCGGGAGTATTAACTGAAATACTTGTTTTGTAATCGCGGATCTCGACACCAGTTTCGTCGGTCTCAAAAACTGCATCGTATCTACCTCGCAAAATAATATTTTCAGGCAGCAGTTCTACGTTAAAAGTTTCTTCTACGTACAGCGCAGGCGGTGATGAAGCTGTTTGATCATAAAAATTTCTGAGTGTTTTAATCGCTTGGGCGAAGGCACGTTCCTGCTGCCCCTTGGATGCATAGCCGGATTTAACCCACATTAAACGGAGATCTTCCAGGTATTGCTCGAGCGCTGGCAATTTGCCTTGTTGCCTGGTTCTGTTGATACGTTCGAAAAGATTGTGCAGAGTTGAGCCGTAATCGCTGCGGGCCGATGGATCCTGCGGTGCATTCAAGACGAACTTGTAATAAAAATCCAGAGGGCAATCTAGTAGTGTGGCGGCCTGGCTGACACTCAGATGTACCTTTTGGCCATCAAAGATTTCCGATGGGACAGTCACCTTGGCACTAATTAATTCTGGGTTAACTGGCAGTGATTGTTGTTTGCCAGCAACGTCAGTGTGGTCTAAATTTTTTATAATATCCGATCTAAACATTTCATTCAAAAACCGTGAGGGTTTGCGGGATGTGCCGCTTGCACCCTTATCCGCAAAAGTCATAATCAGATTTTTCTTTGCACGCGTGACGGCCACATACATAAGACGGCGTTCTTCGGCATAATGTTCGTCGGCCGGGCTAACATAGGCGGTTTTCAACTCTTCGGGCATACGCAGGCCTTTGGGAGTATTCTTAAGTGGGAATGAAAATTCGGTAACATCTGGAATATATACGGAATCCCACTCTAAACCTTTGGCTTTATGTACCGTTAGAACACTAACTTCCTCTTTGCTTATGGCCATAGTCCCATCGTCTGTTTTTTCACCGGCTGACTGAAGTGCGGGCAAAGATACCAGGTAATTCACTACAGTCGGCTGATTAGCGATGGATTCATATGCCCGTAAGGTATCAAAGTATTGCGATAATACCCCGGCTGATACGCCAGCTTCGTCATTTTCGGCGGCACTTGCGAACAAGCGGTCTTTATAACCGGATTCGATGATGGTTTTCCAAAGCAAACGGCCGGCACTGAGTGAAGCGGCTTCCTCGCGTAAATTTTTAATAAGAGCAATGGCTTCCAGTATGTGTGTATCTTCTGCAGCTGTAAGCGTATCTTCCAGAAGTTCATGCTCGTGCCGTGCCTTAACAGCCATAGGTGCAATTAGTTCGTTACTGATACCGAACAAATCACTAATGAGAGTATGATGCAGACTATTGTTATTATGGGGCTCGGCTAACGTGCGACATAATTCAATTAACATTCGTACAATGGGCTGCTTATATAGATCCTGACTATAGCCTATAAGCTGATGGGCAATATCGGCACTTTCTAATGCCTCATGAATTAAGCTGGCGGTGTGGCGGCGACGCGCCAAAATGGCGATTGATCCAGGTAGATCACCTAGTTTAATCCTGGCAGCTATATCTTCGGTTATCCATGCTAGTTCATCTTGGGGGTTAATAAAGCGTTTCAGCTGCGGGGCCTGGCCTTTTTCTTTGCCTGTAAGTTGCTTACTGATGTTAAGCGTATGTTCCAAGCGGTGGGGATTATTGTGCGTAATCAAGGTATAGGCCGCATCAAGGACAGCCTGGCCACTTCGGTAATTCTCGGTCAAGGCAATTTCTTTAGTGCGCGGATAACGTGACTTGAACTCCAGGATGTTTGCCAAAGTCGCACCACGGAAACCATAGATGCTTTGATCATCGTCTCCAACTACCATAAGATTTTGATTGTCATTAACGAGCATATCGACCAGGCGCGATTGCATCGGATTGGTGTCTTGGAATTCATCTATGAACATTGAATGGTAACGGTTTTGCAGGATTTTACGGATGTTAGGGCGTTTTTCTAGTAATTCAGTTACCAAATAGATCTGATCGTCGTAATCAATGACATTTTCTTGGCGGCACAACTTTATATAAGTTTCATAAGCCCGGCCTAGTTCAATATGCTGGGTTTTAGCTAACTGTTCGGCCTGGTCTGACTTAGGCAGTGATTTAGAGTATTCCATGTAGTTAGCTGGTTTGACTAGGTGTTGCTTGAGCTGGGAGAAAACGTTCAAAATATCGTCGATAATCGAATCAGGCAAATTGGTAAGTGGTAAAAAGTAATCAAGTTTAAAATCATCAATGTGCTCACGAACCAGCACAATCTGGGCTTGTTCGTTTAGTAAGCGGAAGTTCCGGCCAATGCCAATGTGACTACCAAATTCCCGCAGCAAACTTTCACCAAAACCATTAAAAGTTGTGATAGGCATATCTGCCAGCAATTCAGAACGGCTACTTAAAAGCCTATCGAGCATCTCGGCTGCTGCTTTTTCGGTAAATGTAACGGCTAAAATCGATGATGGATCGACACCTCCATCAAGCAAGAGGTTAATCTTTTCTACAATGACCCGGGTCTTGCCGGTGCCTACACCGGCGACGACCAGTAAGGGACCCGACTCATGGGCAACGGCAGCATTTTGGGCGTCGTTTAACGACACTAATTGTTCAACTAACTCCTTCATCCATATTATTATACGCCGTAAAAATTTGATATTCGCTAGTTTACTATTAGACGGCAAGTCTATAATATGATAAAAAATAATAATGTTACTACCAGGTGAAACAATAGTGGCTGATTTTCAGCCGGCTTTAAGTGATGTTGCCTCTCAGGCACGCTACGATGCTTTTATCAATTGCTGGCGTTTTATGAATCAGTCCCTTGCAGCCCCAACATTTGCTGATAGCGGGCTTAAAGCAGCTGTATGGTTGCCTGATCAAAAAATTCAGGTCAAAACTATTAGTGATGTACCAGTATTGGCAGTAAGTATACCGAAAGATGAAATTAGAATAAGAAATAATGCGATGATTTGGTATGCTGGCGCTTTACCCCTGAATGTACTCAAAGAACATAGTCGTGAAGATATAGAACTCGCTCGTTTGGCAATTGAAACTGCTCACGTGGGAGGAAGTATTTTAAGTGAAACTTTAGGATATCTAGCTACAGAATTCGGAGTTCAATATATTGAAGAAAAAAAATAAGTTTGATCTTAATATTTACGCGTTGACTACCTCGCCGCCATTAACGTGTATAACCTGGCCGGTGATATATGAAGCTTCCTCACTGGCAAGGAATACGAATGCCGGCGCGACTTCATCCGGTTGACCTGCCCGCCCCAGAGGTACATTTTTACCGAAACTCTTAACTTTGTTTGGTGAAAAGGTTGATGGAATCAAGGGTGTCCAAATAGGGCCGGGAGCTACGGCATTGACGCGAATACCTTGACCGGCCAATGACTCAGATAATGAACGCGTAAAAGCCACAATCGCACCTTTGGTCGAAGAATAATCAAGTAGTTGCGGGCTACCGCGATACGCTGTAACTGAAGTGGTATTAATAATCGACGCGCCTGATTTTAAATACGGCAAAGCAGCTTTGACCATAAAAAACTGGGAGAAGATATTGGAACGAAACGTGCGCTCCAACTGGGCTTCGGTAATTTCTAGAATTGAAGCTGCAGGAAATTGTTCAGCAGCATTATTGATTAATACATCAAGCCGGCCGTACTGATCATAAACCTGCTTTATAAATTGTTGGCACAAAGGTTCACTGCCGATATCACCCTGAAATTTCATGCAGTCGCGGCCATACTTTTCTACTAAGCGGGCGGTCTCGGCAGCATCTTTGATTTCTTCTAAATAGCCTATAGCAATATCTGCTCCTTCTTTTGCGCAGGCTATGGCCACTGCCCGGCCGATACCACTATCGCCTCCAGTAATGACTATAACTTTATCTTTCAATTTGTCGCTTGGTTTCTGGGCCGGATTATCAGATTGCGGCTGCTGTTTCATGGCATGCTGGTGTCCAGGTTGGACGTCCTGTTGCTCTGACGGCTGGGTTTTTGGCCGTTTCATAGTTTTAACCATAAATTACCTCCCTATATGTTACATCCTCAATTGTATGTAAGTACAAAAACTTTCGATGTAGCTTATTCCACAGTTCCTAAAGATTTGTAATCATTAGTGGTACTGCTACCATATATTGTTGTGAATGACGAACTGTACAATTTTGACTTACCGGGAAAACTAATCGCCCAGCTACCAGCCTCGCCGCGTGATCAAGCCCGCTTGCTGGTGTATAACTTGGAGGATGGTTCAATTACAGATAGTGATTTTTATAATATCCAAAAATATTTACGCAAGCACAGTACACTAGTAATAAACAACAGCAAAGTAGAAAACTGCCGCTGGTTATTTTATGACGGCAAGATAGAATTGTTCGTTGTGGGAAAAGTAGATTCTTATACCGTGCGAGCTTTGGTGAGACCAGGTAAAAAATTTAAAATTGGTGATTCAGTCGTATTGACAGACTGGCTTACTACTAATGTTGTCGCAATAGATGCGGATGGTATACGGACATTACGACTGAA
>JALYQI010000013.1 GCA_030855955.1 bacterium
CGCATCGCGGCCATAACTTCCGCCATTGTCTAGAGATTTACCTGTAAAGCTGGCTTTGGTGGTATCGCCAGTTAATTTTTCATACTCATCCACCATCCAGTCAATGACTTGAGGGGTCGTGCTGACATCGGGTGCCGGCACATCTTTATCAGGGCCAATATGTGGTTCGAGCTGACGTACGTATTCACGTGATAGTTCTTCAAGTTCGTCAAGGCTTAACTGCCGTGGGTCCAAGGCTATGCCGCCTTTACCACCGCCTAACGGCAAGCCGACGGCAGCAGTTTTCATGCTCATTAGGGTCGCCAAGGCCTTTACTTCGTCCAAATTTACTTCGGGGTGATAACGAATACCACCTTTATACGGCCCGAGCCGGTTATTATGCTGCACCCGATATGCCTTAAAATTTTTCCCGCTCTTCAGTGCAATCTCAAACTGATGCTCATGATTAGTTGCCAGCAGTTCTTCTATTTGCTTCGGCGTAAGCCCCATTTTCTTACCTACCCGTTTAATAAGTGCATGCGCAGTTTGAAGCATTATATTTCTCCTGTTCTTAATCTGGATTCAAGCAGTGAGGTGGCTATGGTCTCATCGGTACCATTTGGATATATAGTTAGATCAGTATTATTTTTTGCCCATTCGCTAATGACATTATTAACTATCCGCCAGGTTTCAATGACTTCTTCGCCAGTTGCGAACAGAGTATGATCGCCCTTAATCGCATCAACCAGAACCCGCTCATAGGCGTCAGGTTGAGCCTTGCCCTCAAAAGCCTTCTGATAAGTAAATTCCATCGAAGCCGTTTGTAGTTCATGAGTATAGCCAGGTTTTTTTACACGCAGATCCAGCTCAATAGCTTCGTTGGGTTGAATTCGAATTGATAAGTTATTTACTTCATCGTTGCCTAAACTACGTGAATGCTTAAATATAATGCTCACTTCTGTTAGCTTGGCAGCCATCGCTTTACCTGTACGCAAAATGATGGGCACGCCTTGCCAACGATGATTGTCAATCTCTAACCGAACTGCTGCGTAGGTCTCTGTTTGACTATCCTCATTTTGCACTTCTTGGCGGAAGCTTTGATATTGTCCTCGAGATGATAGTTGTTTTACTTCGTCTGGTTCTATAGTAAGCACCGATTGGAGAAGCTGCAATTTGGCATGGTGCACATTCGTGCTGTCTGTTTTTTTAGGCAGATCCATGGCCACCACGGATAAAAGCTGCAGTAAGTGACTTTGTAGTAAATCCCGGAGTGCTCCAGTTTGTTCATAAAAATTTGTCCTACCTTCAATGCCAATGGCTTCAAAGGCCGTAATGGTAATCGATTGTACGTGTTGATTATCCCATATCGAGTCAAAAATCGGGTTACTGGAGCGAAATGTCAAAATATTCTGTACCGTTTCTTTGGCAAGATAATGATCAATCCTAAAGACTTGAGTCTCGTCAAAGTGCTTATTGGCACTTTTGATCAGTCTCTTGGCAGATTCAAGGTCATAACCAAAAGGTTTCTCAACTAAAATCGCCGGCTTATGAGCACTGCTTCGTAAGGATTTATGTAAACCCGCCTGACCCATTAGCCCTACCATGTCATCAAATATAGATGGTGGAATGGATAAATAATACAAACGCTGGAAGGACAGCTTTTTGGTAGTTTCTATCTCATCAAGGTAATTTTTTAAGGAAATATAAGAATCTAACTGGCTGAGATCAAACGATAAAACGTGAAAGTTCTTATGCAATGATTGTATGTTCTTATGTGTTGAACTCTCCGTAAACTGCTTGAGCACTTCTTTTTTAGTAAGTTTTTGACGTGTGACTCCGATAATCTGGGTATCGGGATGCAGCGTCTCCCCAGTCACTAAATTTGTGAGGGCTGGCATCAATTTACGCTGAGCCAGATCGCCCGTTATACCAAAAATTACGATCAGAGCGGGAGGGTTTGTCGTGCTAGTCTCCGATATAGTCATTATATATCCGTGCTTTCGCTATTTGCTTAACAATTTGGGCTGGTTGTTTTTCAATTGGGACGTTATGAGTATGCAACATATCTAAAGCTTTGCGCTTTTCCGCTCCAAACGCACTTACAATAGCAATATTGATCTGACTAAACGCAAAGGGCGTAAGTGTCATGCGCTTAAAGTTTCCTGCGTCATATCCTGCGTACCAGGCTGTGTATTCTTGGGTAGTAGGGGAGTCGGGCAGAATACCCGCTATATGCCCGTCTGCTCCCATACCAAAAAATCCGATTACTACCTCGTTACTAATAAAAAATCTTTGCAGGCGGAGATTGGTAGAAACTATTGTGTCTATGAAGGATGCATTTGATTCTAAAATGTCTGTAAAATGTTCCTTATTGATTTGAAAGCCCGCCTCGTATAACTGCCGATAATTGGAATCAACATGTCCGGGCGTGCCATACCGCTCATCAGTGAGCGCAACGGTAAGATTATCAAAAATTTCTTCCGGCAAAGCCTTGGAAACTTCGGCTGCAATGGCAATATTCGAGCCGCCCGGCACTAGCCAAAGGATTTTTTTGCCTTTATGGCTAGTAATTATATCTAGCATGCCTGCCACCACCTCTTGGCTACTACTGACTTTTCTCCACTCCATGGTATTTATAGTGTACGCCCGTCGGGTTTTAGAGCAAGTACTACACATCACGGACGTTGCCAAAGGCGATGCGATCCAGGATTTCGCCATGCATATCCATCATCGTAGCCGGAGTAATCACAAATTCGCCGTAGCGGTTATTGATCTCATCCACCGAATCCGATATATGACGTTCGGCCGCAAAGCTACGCTCATCTTCCAGCAGGCTCAACTGCTCGGGGTCTACCGGAGTCAGATCAAACGTCGTGATGCTCATGCCGCGCACCTTGTTATAAATCTCAGCGCGCTTAAGCAGGCTCTTGGCCGCTCGGTACACGCTCTCGGTGGAGTATAAGCGGTAGCCAACTTTTTCGCCGTGGTGCCACGCCCGTTGACTGGCCAGATTCTCGCCGCCTATAAAACCATTACCTCTTGGACCGGTCTCTTGATAACTCAAGAATGCCAAATACAAATGAATACCCCCAGCCGTCAGGCCATTTTTGCGTAAACGCCTCCCAACCTTTTCACACAATTTCATCAGCAAGCGGGCCAGCTCATCGCGGTCAGACGTTTTATGAGGCAGGGCATACTGGTGGCCGATAGTGCTGCGCTTGGACTCAAACTTATCAATTTCATAACCACGCAGGCGGAGATACCAGTAGTAGCCCACAATACTTTGAAAGACAACTTTTTCTAACACCCACCGGTCGGCCGCCAAAAAATCAAGTGGCGTCATAATTCCGTACATCTGTAATATACGACGATAGCGCACATTGATACCTGGCAAATCCACCAAATCCATACCGTCATACTTTTGTTTTAAATTACGGTAATCAATCCGTGTCATGCCGTCGGGTTTGCCAAACCCGGCCGCATATTTGGCCAAAAACCGGTTGGGCCCGATACCGACGTTTACCGTCACCGCTTCGCCTAAACGTTTGCGCACTTTATCCTTAATTTCCAGTCCAATTTGTTCCATGGTTTTGCCGCTACGCAAAATGGGGCTGCCCGAAAGGTCTAATACAAATTCATCAATGCTTTTTGGTGCCACATCACTGGTGTACTCCAGCATCAACTCTTTAAATAGGGCATGAGCAGTACGGTATTTGGAAGGATCCGGCGTTACAATCACGATACCGGGGCACATGGCCCGAGCCTCTTGGACATTGACGCCCAACTTAACTCCCTTGGCCTTGGCTTCATAACTGGCCGCCAACACGAAGCCCCGGGGCGTGTCATAAGCCGCCACCCCGACGGCTCGGCCGCGCAGTAAACGATTGGCCTGCTGCTCGATAATGGCAAAACAGGAATTAAGGTCAATATGCATGACCCGTGACTCAGATGTATTTATAGGAAAGTCTTTGGATTTCATATACTGCTCCTCTTATAATGGAAGCGTGGAAGGTTTATTATTACCTGGTCCAAACCCTGCAGAAAGCGATAAAGCTGAACCTTTGGCCCAGACCAACCCCGGATCACCAAACAGCAAACTGCAACATGATGCACGTGGTTTGTCATTTGCAGATTTTCATCGTCTTCATGGGGGTAATTGGGGGCGCAATAAAAGAAACCATGACCGCAACCAAAAAGAGTATGCCAAAAAGGGCATGTATACATCTGCTCATCGGGTAGTAGCCCGATACGCCATGATTTACGGCGGGCTGGTATATAACGAAAATGAAATACCCTTAATACCCCGCGATACCATTGAAGAGGTAGCCAACCTGTTGGAAGTGGGCCAAAAACTACCCGTTTTTTATGCCGGGCCCTACATAAAGGATGTTTTGTATGAAATTCTTGATTTAACTGAACCAGCCTCACAAGATATTAACCCTTTAAGGGAAATTTAGAGCGGATTAGCAAATCACTAAGGTATAAAGTAGGGTGTTTGTGGGTAGCTTTTTCCTGAGTCAGTCGTTGGGC
>JALYQI010000027.1 GCA_030855955.1 bacterium
CATGAACAAATCGGGTATCGACTTTATTTTTTTCTAGAGCGTCAATAATGTCACGGCCCCATCTGTCGCCGCCCACATTACTTACAAGCCCTGAGTCCAGGCCCAACTTAGCAAACGATACTGCAGCATTTGCTGCATTGCCGACGCCTTCTATGACTTCTGCATGGTCAAAAGGAAGCTTTGTGCCATATTCCATAGCAAGGACTTTCTTGTCATGTTCATCCGTGTAAGTCCATGCTTTATCATCCAGTAATTTTATAAAAGCATCCGTAACTACGTCTCCGATAGCTAACACATCCAAATCGCCATCTGCTATATCACTTTTAGAGTCTGGTAATACCATTAAACTATTGCCTTTCCAGCACTGTTAAACAGCGCAATCTTACTTTCTACAACTGCTTGTACGGCATCTTCTACTTCTCGCATCAGCTTAACGACAGCATATTCAGACTCATTTTCTGCCAAAACCTTCTCTAGAGTATCTCGGTAGGCTTTACGCATATCACTGTTGATGTTTATCTTCTGAACGCCTACTTGTACTGATTCTTCAAAGTAATTTCCAGGCGTTCCACTACCGCCGTGAAGGCTAATATTACAATCAATACTAGCGCGGACACGTTTTAGTAGTTCGATATCCAGCGCCTTAGGAACTGGATACACGCCGTGAAGATTACCAATAGCTGCAGCATAAGTATCGATCCCTGTTGCATCTACGAAAGTTTTTGAACCTTCAGGCGTACTGAAAGTTTTCTTTATTTCATTATAGTCAAAATTTTCGGTGTGAACGTTACTGCTTCCGCCAAAATAATGCGGTTCACTTTCAACTAATGCTCCAGTCAGGCGGGCGCAGGTAACAACTTGCTTGGTAGCATCAATTATTTGCTGCTCAGTTGCGTCGTGATTTGCCTGACTAATATCTATATGGATAAACTCGTAACCTGCTTCGATACCTTCAATGGCGTCTTTAACGGTAGGGCTATGATCAAGATTCACATAAACTTCTATCCCGTATTCTTGGCGGTAGTTGTCGACCATGTCGCGGACGTTTTCTAAACCTATGGCATCAACTTCACCCTGACTGACTTCTATAAGTACGGGTGAATTGAGTTTTTTAGCCGCGCGGCAGATAGCGACTAGTGTTTCCCTGTTATCGATATTAAATGCACCAACGGCAAACTTTTCTTTGCGGGCTCTTTCCATCAGACCCCTAGCTCGTTCGCAATTTTCCCTAATTTGTCGCAAAGATAAAGACATGAAGGCTCCCACCGTTAATTAGTTTAATTTTACGTGCTTATGCTTATAGGGTCAATGAATTTGCAGTTTATTTTTTGTTTTTAGCAGTCAAAACCTCGTGAGCCGCCAACATTATGTGTTTAACATCAATCCCGTGCAGTTCTAAAAGCTCCTCAGGCTTGCCTGATTCACCAAACTTATCCTTTACGCCAATTCTACGCATTGGGGCCGGATGATTCTCAACTAGTAGCTCAGCAATGGCGCCTCCAAGCCCGCCCGCAATCTGGGCTTCTTCTACAGTTACAGCACAGCCTGTTTTCTGAATGCTTTTTAAAATAGTCGCATTATCTAGTGGCTTTATTGTCGCGACATGGACAACCTCAGCGTCGATTCCATCTTTAAATAATTTTTCGGCTGCCAGTAGCGCGTAATACGTCATCGGTCCAGTTGAAATAATAGTTACATCGCTGCCTTCAGTCCAAATTTGTGCTTTACCGATTTCAAATGGCGTTTTTTCGGTAGTCATTACCGCCGTAGCATCACGAGCTAGGCGGATGTAACCGGGATTTTTCTTGTCGGCCGCTAATGCTAATGTTGCTTTCTCAGCTTCAACTGAGTCGCCCGGTACAATTACTACCATATGAGGCAGTACGCGCATCAAAGTAATATCTTCAAGCATCTGATGCGTTGCACCATCAGGCCCGGTATATAATCCGGCATGTGCGCCAACTATTTTGACTGGACGCTCATTTAAACATATGGTTGTGCGTATTTGTTCCCAGTTACGTCCAGGACTAAAAGCCGCATAGCTACTAACAAAGGGTATTTTGCCCATTGCAGCCAGTCCAGAGCCTACAGTTACTAAGTTTTGCTCAGCAACGCCTATCTCAATATAACGGTCGGGAAATGCTTCTTTGAAAACGCTTATCTGAGTAGAGTCAGTTAAATCTGCACACGCAGCAACCACATTCTTGTCTAGTTCGCCAGCTTTTTTTAAGCCTCTGCCAAACCCTTTTCGGGTGGGCTCTAATACTAAATCTTTGCTTATATCTTTAAGATGTAATTCAGCCATTACTCGTGTTCTCCTTGAATTTTTCCGCGCAGTGTACGGAGCTCGTGCAACGCTACTTTTGCTTGGTCAGCTTTCAGCGGATCGCCTGGCACATCTTGCAAGCCTGGCGGCATGCCATGCCAGCGGTAATCATATTCCATGAATTCTACACCTTTGCCAGGGATTGTGTGAGCAATTATCATGATAGGTTTATCGGCTACTGCCCGAGCCATTGCACAGGCGTCAATTATCGCTTCCATGTCATTGCCATTAATCTCTATTGCGTGCCAACCGAAAGCTTCCCACTTAGCTTTGAGGTCGCCTAGCGGCATAACTTCTTCGGTTGGTCCATCGATCTGAATATAATTACGATCGGTGAAAGCGATAATATTATTTAGCTTATATTTGCCGCAAAGCATGGCGGCCTCCCACACGTTGCCTTCATTCTGCTCTCCGTCTCCCATAACTACATAAATCCATCGATGGTTGTCTTTATTCATACGCATTGCCAACGACATGCCTGCAGCTTGCGAAAGCCCTGAACCCAAGGGACCACTAGTGTTTTCGAGTCCTGGAAGTTTCGTACGTTCCGGATGACCCTGTAGACGGCTGCCAAATTTACGCAAAGTCTTAAGTTCATCTTTTGGGAAAAATCCAGCTTCAGCCATAGTTGCATATTGCACCGGTACACAGTGGCCATTACTCAGCAGAATCAAGTCCCTCTGCTCCCAGTCAAGGTTTTTTGGGTCATATTTCATTACATCAAAATAAAGTGCTGTAAATATATCAGCTAAACCCAACGGACCAGCCGAATGACCACTACCCGCGGCAGTAAGCATCTTAATAATATCTTCTCGTATAGTCTCGGCAATCAGCTCAAGCTCTGTCAGAGATTTTTTACTCACATTAAAATTTTTCGGTTCACCCATTCTGCTTATGATTGTACATCACTGTTAATGCTTTGACAAATTAGATGTTTATGTGTTTTTATATATTAATGTATACTCAAAGTTCAATACGTCATAGCCGAGA
>JALYQI010000046.1 GCA_030855955.1 bacterium
GGGGGTGGGCACCGCTGGAGGCTCTTTTAACACCCTTCAACCCACCCTGAAGGCCTCCGGTCAAGTAATCTCGTAAAGATACTCGAACGGCCCACTCTAGGTTGTCCGTCACTTCGCCAAAATAGCCGCAAAAAAAAACGCGGTGGGAGTGCGGGGTTAAAGGGGTTAGTTTGTTTTAGAGCGCTGTAACAGGCTTTATGCCCATAACGCGCTGTAGAGAAGTGGAGGGTAACAACTTTTCAAAAGCACGCTCTAAAACAATCTAACAATTCCGGTAAACCGGATGTTAGCATAGGGGTATAAGGTACGTAATTACGATTGATGTAATTACAGATTGCCATTTTAGCAAAATTATGGGATTATGTCAATACTTTTTAATCTTTAATGTCACATGTCAACATGATAACACTTACTAACAGAAATTTACCCGCAGAGCTTACTAGGCTCCCACAACCGCCTCGACAAGTCTTCGCCTCGACAGACAATTTTGCGGAATATCTTATGCTTCCTAGATTAGCAATAGTAGGAAGCCGTAAAATCAGCCCTTATGGGCGAGCTGTCACCACAAAACTTGCCAGCGAACTAGCCAAAAAAGGTGTGGTAATAATCAGTGGCCTGGCACTCGGCACCGATTCGGTTGCTCATGCCAGCACCTTAGACGCTGGTGGAATAACTATAGCTGTTCTCCCCAGTGGATTGGATAAAATCTACCCCACCTCACACAACCAGTTGGCACGTCGGATAATAGAAAACCGCGGCGCGCTTGTTACTGAATATCCATTTAAAACCGAGCCGCGCAAAGAGAACTTTGTGGCTCGTAACCGTATTATTGCAGCTTTAGCTGAAGGAATCCTGATACCTGAAGCCGCCGTTAACAGCGGCTCCCTGCATACCGCACGCTTCGCCCTTGAACTAGGATTACCTGTACTGGCGGTACCGGGTCCGATTACTAGTCCCGTCAGTGAAGGTACCAACAATCTTATCAAAGCTGGTGCTGTGCCAATTACTTCAGTGGATGATATTATCAGTACTTTGAATTGGAAGATGAATAATATTAGGAAAGCCGATATCCAAGCCAATACCGAACAAGAGCGTATAATCCTACAACTTATTGATAAGGGGTTCACAAACGGCTCCGAATTACTCACGAAGACTGAGCTCTCGACTGCCGAGTTCAACCAGTATTTAACCTTGCTAGAAATTACAGGCCGCATCCGTCCGCTAGGCAATAATCAATGGGACTTAGCTTAGAAAATTTATTTAATTATCCTGTTTGCTTCTACTTCACAATAGGGAGCTGATTCAATTTGCACATTGATAGTAGGGCATGGTATGTTTACCCGTCGGGTGTCTGCTACACTAGGCGGATAAACGTGAGCGTAATTACCTAAAGGATTTATGAGCAAGAACTTAGTCATCGTTGAGAGCCCGGCCAAAGCCAAGACCATTGAAAAATATCTTGGTAAGGATTTTACCGTCAAAAGCAGCTTTGGCCATATTCGTGATTTGCCTAAAAAAGGTCTAAGTATTGATAAAGCAAATAATTTTGAGCCAACTTATGAATTAAGTCCTGATAAAACCAAGACTATAAATGAACTTAAGAAACTGGCTAAAAACCACGATGTCTGGCTGGCATCCGACGAAGACCGCGAAGGCGAGGCAATCGCATGGCATTTATGTGTTGCTTTAGGCTTGGATCCTAAGAAGACGAAACGGATAGTATTCCACGAAATTACTAAGGATGCCATTTTGCAGGCTATTCAAAAGCCGCGCACGGTAGATATGCATTTAGTCGATGCACAGCAAGCCAGGCGCGTTCTTGATCGACTAGTTGGTTATGAATTATCACCGGTGTTATGGAAAAAGGTACGGGCAGGCTTAAGCGCTGGCCGCGTCCAGTCCGTAGCCGTCCGGCTGATTGTAGAGCGCGAACGTGAAATAAAAGCGTTTGTAGACACTAGTAACTATAAAGTTACGGGTGATTTTTCGGCAGACAACGTTGTAATCCCAGCCGAACTCGATACTAAGCCTGATGACCGAGTTAGGGCAGAGGAATTACTAAAAAGCTTAGTGGGCGCGCAGTACAGTGTTGCCGCGGTAGATAAGAAACCCAGCAGCCGCAACCCCGGTGCACCATTTACTACCAGCACCTTGCAGCAAGAGGCTTCCCGCAGGCTTGGCTATTCGGTGCGCCAAACTATGACGCTCGCTCAGCGGCTCTATGAATCCGGTCATATCACCTATATGCGTACCGACAGTACTATTCTTTCCACTCAAGCCATCGGTAATGCCGAGAAATATATCCTTAGCAATTTCGGTAAAGATTATCATCAGGTACGGCAGTTTAAGACCAAGAACAGTTCCGCCCAAGAAGCCCACGAGGCTATCCGACCGACAAATTTCACTACTGTTGACGCCGGTGACGACGAGCAACAAAAGAAGCTCTATAAATTGATTTGGCAGCGAGCTTTATCAAGCCAGATGTCGCCTGCGTCTTTAGATAAAACAGAGCTAGCTATTGAAATCTCGGGTCATACAGAAAAGTTCATTGCCAAGGGCGAAGTGCTTATCTTTGATGGTTTCTTAAAAGTTTACGGCGGCGGTAAAGACGACGTCATATTACCGGAATTCACGGTCGGTCAGAGCCTTAAAGCCGGTCTGATCAAGGCAACCGAAACATTCTCCCGGCCACCGGCGCGCTTCTCGGAAGCCACACTCGTTAAAGCTTTGGAGGAAATGGGTATAGGTCGTCCAAGCACTTACGCGCCGACAATTTCCACAGTCCAAACTCGCGGCTATGTCGAAAAAAACGACCTAATGGGTGTTGAACGGATAATTAATACCTTGATACTTAACGGAGATTCATTGGACAGTAAAGATGAAAAGGTGATAACCGGAGCAGACAAAAACAAGCTTGTTCCAACACCAGTGGCCGAAGTTACCACTGACTTCTTAACCAAATACTTTGCCCCCATCGTTGATTACGATTTTACAGTGACCGCCGAGAAAGAATTCGATGATATCGCTGAAGGCAAGACCACCTGGAACAGGATGATTTCGGAGTTTTATAATCAAGATTTCAAACCGCTCATAAAAGCCTCCGCTGATGTAACCCGCGAAGAAACTAGCCAGTCCCGCCCCCTAGGCAAAGATCCGAAAAGCGGCAAACCGATCGTAGTACGATTTGGCCGCTACGGCCCGATGCTGCAGCGGGGTGAAACGTCTGATGAGGACAAGCCGGAGTTTGCACCAATGCCCGATGGAACCACCATGGACAATGTCACGCTCGAGCAAGCTTTGCCGATGTTTGAATTACCGCGTTTAATCGGTAAAACATCAGACGGGCAAGACATTCTTGCTGACATCGGGCGCTTTGGCCCTTACGTAAAAGTTGATAAGGCATACGTGTCTATTAAAGATTTGAGTCCTTTTACCATTTCCGAGGCCGAAGCGCGCGAACTAATCAATGAAAAATTAAAGCAGATCGCCGAACGCAATATCGCTGATTTCGGCAAAATTAAAATCTTGCGCGGACCTTACGGACCGTATGTCACTGATGGCAAAAAGAACGCGCGGATTCCCAAAGAAACGGACCCTACGACTTTAGATAAAAAAAACGCTCAAAAACTTCTTGATGAAGCACCAGCTAAAAAACGTTTTTCACGCCGCAAACCCGTAAAAAAATAATTTAAGTATAAATCCACATGGCATAGGTGCTGTGACCAATAACCATAAAAAGTTACACTAAGAATAAGCACTTATCCACTGGTTCCACAGATTAGCAAAAAAATGTCATGATTAATTACCATAAACAATTTGTGCATTTCGTGCTATTCGGTGCTACAATAAGCGTACATAAACTAATAATAGAATTTGTTTGACATTTAATAACATTACTGTTAATATAATACTTACAGAGGTGTTATCTTAGCATTACTAGAAAGGCAAATAGACCATATTATGGCTGATACAACTGTAAAATCGGAATTGCGTATTAGTACAGTAGTAACCGATATTTTAAGCAGTATTGAGCGAGAGCGTGAGCGTGAGATTATCTCTCGCCGTTTTGGTTTGTTTGATCGCCGCGAAACCTTAGAGCAAATCGGGGAACTCTTTGGCATTACCCGCGAACGTGTCCGCCAACTTGAAAAAGCCGTCGTAACAAAACTTAAGCAAAATGCCGGCCGTGGTGATTATACCGAACTGCTAAAACTCCAGGAAGTCTATGTACAGGAGCTTCATAGCATGGGCTTGGCTGCACGCATTAGCGACCTTAGCGCTAGACTGACTAAAGACAACAGTAAGATTGATCAGTCCCAAGTGTCATTTCTTGCAATCCTAAGCCCAAAACTAATCGTACTTGATGAAAACGATTTTTATTTTCATGCCACTGCCATTGCTTCAGAACATGATAACTCCATTTTGAAAGACCAAGTAAATGCGGTTGTAGACGCCATCAAACAAATCGGTGAACCTACCGGAATCGAAAAAATCGCCGAAAAAGTCGGCAATCGCAGCGTTGCCCATACAAGGGCACTAGCCAGCATTAGCAAACAAGTCGCAACTCTCAACGGACGCTGGGGACTCGTTAAATGGCCAATGGTCAATCCTAAAAACATCCGCGACAAAATTTATGTCATCCTGCACGAAAACGGCAAGCAAATGCACTTCAATGAAATTGCCGACGCTATTAAAGGTTCAAGTTTTAAACGTAAAGATGTCACCACCCAGGCGATTCATAATGAACTAATCAAAGACAACCGTTTCGTACTGATTGGCCGTGGCATATACGCTCTTAAAGAGTGGGGATATAAGAAGGGTACTGTCGCCGATGTTATAACGGAGGTGCTAAAAAAAGCTGGTGAACCCTTGCATCGTGATGAAATTGTCAAGCGCGTACTTAAGAATCGATACGTCAAAGAAACGACGATCCTACTGAATCTGCAGGGCAAAGCCCAGTTCAAGCGTGTCGCCAAAGCCACCTACGCCTTAGCTGAAACTGAATAATTCGTATTTAATCTATTAAGAAAAGCTTTATCCTACTTTGGTTAGCTTTAGATGTATAATTGATTAAGTAACTAAGCTTGTGTTTGGTGTCTACTAACTTTTAAATTATGATTTTTAACCGCAAAGCCCGCCCCACGAATAAGGCAGAGGAAGTCCTCTTACTGCTGGAAATTCCACGCACCAACGACAAGAAAGAATTAGCTGCTGAGCAGATGTTGGCGAGCCTGCACGGCATACTTCGTAGTAAACGTGAGCTCCGGTCCGATGGCACCATGCAAGACCATATCAGCATGGAAATGGTTGCAACTGGCCAACGCATCCGCTTTTATATTTGGACACCTAAGGCGCTGCAGCCGTTTGTAGAAGGCCAGATTTACGCCCAGTATCCAACCGTGCAGATCCATGAACAAGAAGAAGATTATGCCGCTCGTAAACTGACACAGGACGTTATCTATACCAGCGAGCTGGTATTAACCGACCATGAAACCATCCCCATAAAGACCTTCCCGAGTTTTGAGGTAGATCCACTAGCTGCCATAACGGCCACCTTGGCCAAGCTCGATGAACCCGACGAAGAAGCCTGGATACAGATTCTGGCCCGCCCAATATCCGATGATTGGCACAAACGCGGCAGTAAAATGATCCGCCGCATCCAAGCCGGGGGAGGTTTATTAGCAGGAGGCAGTGTAGCGTTGATGGGACAAGCCCTAGGTGCCTTAGTAAAACCACCGGAGCCAAGTGGGGGCACTGCGCCGGCTGAATTATCCGAACGTGACAAAAGCCGTATCAGAGCCATAGAAGAGAAGGGAACTAAACTCGGCTATCAAGTCAAAATCCGGATAGTATATGCCGGAAGCCGTGAAAACCTCGCCAAACTGCGCATGCAGGCTATTCAAGGAGCATTCAAGCAATTCAATACCACTAATTTAAATGGTTTCCAGGGCAAGGGAGCTAGCTTTAGTACTGATAAATTAGCAGAATATCAAACTCGTTTTTTTATCGATAGCGGCTA
This sequence comes from bacterium, assembly GCA_030855955.1. Lineage (GTDB taxonomy): Bacteria > Patescibacteriota > Saccharimonadia > Saccharimonadales > JACDBH01 > JALYQY01. Next base: position 6,020 of record JALYQI010000046.1, read on the forward strand.
CATATTTAACATTGAAGAGTTAGCAAGTTTATTCCATCTGCCCCATACTTCGGTTGAAACCCCAAACATCGTCTGGGCAACATCCAAAACAGCCGAGCCACCCTCCAATATCCCGGTCATTCAAGATGGAAATGAACGAACTCTAAGCTTATTCGGCGTTACGAACTTCCGCGGCACCAATACAGTTTTTGGAGCACACCGCTCGGACCGCGGCCGTCACATTTATGTTATCGGACAGACTGGTACCGGTAAGACCGGTCTATTAGAACTTCTAACAATGTCGGATATATTTTATGACGAAGGTTTCTGTGTCATTGACCCGCACGGCGACTACGCTCAGAATATGCTACGCTTTATCCCAAAGCGCCGGCTCAAGGATGTTATTTACTTTAATCCATCCGATACCGAATTTCCAATCGGTTTTAATCCACTCGAAGTCACCGATCCGACACTGAAAAACCATATCAGTTCGGAACTAGTTGGGGTCTTAAAACGTATGTTCGAGAGCTGGGGACCTAGGCTGGAATATATTTTACGCTACACCATTCTAGCGCTCTTGGATTATCCAAATGCGACCATGCTGGATATTACTCGAATGCTAACCGAGAAACAATTCCGGAACGATGTCATTAAGCATATCTCTGACCCGGTGGTGCGTACTTTTTGGACGACAGAATTTGCCAGTTGGAATGATAAGTTTGCTGCTGAAGCCGTGGCGCCAGTGCTTAACAAAGTCGGAGCCTTCGTTGCCAATCCAATGATCCGTAACATCGTCGGCCAGACAAAAAGCACATTTAATATTCGCAAACACATGGATGACGGTAAAATACTGATTGTAAATCTCAGCCGTGGTTTGGTTGGCGAAGATAACGCAGCAATTCTAGGAGCTTTAATGGTCACTAAAATCCAGCTTGCTGCCATGAGCCGAGCCAACGTTCCCATGGACGCCCGCAAACCATTTTATTTATATGTCGATGAGTTCCAGAACTTCGCTACAGACTCTTTTTCTGTAATTTTAAGTGAGGCCCGCAAATATGGTCTTAACTTAACTGTTGCGAACCAATATGTATCCCAGATGGAACCCGTAGTACGTGACGCAGTGTTCGGTAACGTAGGCTCAATGGTCTGCTTCAGGGTTGGCGCTGATGATGCAACCTTCTTATCTAAGTATTTTATGCCACAGTTTGAGCCTGGTGATATTATGCAA
>JALYQI010000009.1 GCA_030855955.1 bacterium
GGCTTACATATCACCAAAACTTCCGAGGATTGCTGGCTGGACGTTGACAGGGAAACCGCCCGCAGTTACTTGGGACGGCTGGAGCAACAACAATCAGAGGAAGCTTTGTCGGTAGAACGACTCAAAGCGCGATTGGCAAACAAATCATATGTCGATAATGCACCAAAAGAGTTGATAGAAGAAACAAAGTCACAATTAGCCGTTTCGGAAGATAGACTAAGCAACATCACCGCTGAACTTGACAACTTCAAAGTCGCTACTGAAACGTTATAACGTTGCTGGTTGGGCAGACTTAGTCACCTCTTGCGGCGCCACCGGTTTATCGCTTGCAAGTTCTAATGCCTGGCGTACCCTAGTGACAGATTCATCGGGACGATAATCATCAAACCACATTACTTTCCAGCCCATATGCTCGGCTGCCATGACGTTAGCGCGCGAATCGTCAATTAATAAAATTTCTTCGGAAGACACATGAGCTTGCTCTTGGGCAATTTCGTACACACGCTGCTCAGGTTTAATTGCACCCACCACCGAGGAATCAATAATTGTATCGTAGGTGACTTTGGGTAACATGCCGTTTTCAAGCATATCTGGGATGTGGCCCGGCATGATGTTGCTGAGTAGGCCGATGCGGTAGTGTTCGGAAGCCCAAGTAACTACTTCGTGCATTTCTAAGATCGGCTCCACCGAGCGTAAGTAGTATTGTTTCCAATCTACAATCATGTGGCAGGTTTCGGCCATGATTCTGTTGAACTCGTCCATCGGCATTTCGCCGCGGCAGACAACATCGTTGTAATGCCAAAAGGTCGTTTCGATAACTTCGGCCGACACGCCGCTTTGTGCCGCTAGCTCCGTAAAAGCCCGGTGAAAAAAGCGCACCAGGCAGCCATTGATATCGAAATACACGAAAGACACGCCACTACGGCTACGCCCGGTTTTTTGCGGTGGGGCAGTTAAAATCTTGCTGCCCATGAGGATATCAAGGGTGGTGTTTAAAACTTCGCTCAAGCGCTGGATGGTAAACACCGAAGGAGATTTGATCGCACCACGCTCAATTTTGGCTAAGGTAGAATAAGAAATTCCCGCGCGCTGGCACAATTCCTGCTGCGTCAGTCCTGCCGTTGTACGGGCAGTCTGCAGATGCCGACCCAAACTCTGCTCGTCCATAGATAAGTATTATGATACTAGTGTAGGACCAGAAATGCTATCTAAATCTAGTATTATCTGGCTAGTTTGGAATCAGGCTAAGGATAAAGAGTGTTAGTACAAATAACAACACACCCGTAATCGCTGAGGCTATAACTGCATTCTTAGTGTTACCGCCTGTAGAGCGCATAAGCTTGCTATATACCCACGTCGCCGCGCCCGCAGACAATAAAAAGGCGACTAATCCATTACCCATACTTTAAAACCGTAGTCTTTCTGCTATTCCAGCTAATTTATCATGGTCAGGTTCGGCGGAAGGATCTGGCCGAGCGTAAAATTCCTCTCCGGTATTAAAAGGGAATACTTTGATATGGGCATGCGGCACCTCTAAGCCCTCCACTTGGACCGCGACTTTATTCTTATCCGGGAAAACTTGGCGCATCTTTAAGGCTAGTTGCTTCACCACGGCCCACACCGCATGATAATTCTCGTCATCCAGGTCCTCAAAGTTATCCACTTGCACCTTAGGAACTACCAAACACATCCCTGGCTGAATGGGGTGAATGTCTAAAATCGTGATAACTTTATCATCCTCATGCACCATATGGCCGGGGATATCTCCGTTGATGATTTTGGTAAAAACACTCGGTTTCATATGTGTTTAAAGTATAGCGTACACCGCCAAATACGCGTTACAATTAAGCTTATGGATATTTTACGCAAATTAGCTGTCGGTTTTTTAGCTATGGTTTTATTTGGATCGAGCTTAGGTATGGCGTGGGCCGATGTGGCGGCACGTACTTTCCGTAACCGTGAAGTTGTCAAAGAATGGCTGGAAGAGAGCGATTTTTACGACTCTATTACGCCCGCCGTACTGGAAAATGTCGATATACCAAAAGGGGAGAACGGTGATCATTTGCCGATTGATGACCCAAAACTACAGAAAAAACTAAACAGTGTCTTGGACGAGAAGTATCTTCGTGACAACACCGGCACAGTACTTGATGGGATGTATGACTGGCTGGAAGGAAACACCGACCAGCCTGATTTTTCGATTAACTTAGGAGACACCCGCCGCAAACTTGCGGCCGCAATCGGCGATTATGCCGGCGAGCGCGCGGCCGATTTGCCCGCTTGTAAATCCATCCCTAAAGATACCAATCCGCTGACATTAACCTGCTTGCCGAAAGGGACGTCACCCAAAACCGTTGCAGCTTCCGCCGAAGCGGAGTTGCTCAAGAATAAAGATTTCCTAAGCGAGTCGACTTTAACCGCAGAAGATCTGGTAGGGGAGGGCCAGGAAAACCCGGCTGATTCTGTCAATTCGAGCAGCGGTAATTCTGCACGTTCGCTGTACAAGCTGGGCGGTTATGGAAATCTCGTCCTTGGCGCTATAGCGCTCTTATCTGCATTAGGAATCATTTTCTTAAGCAGCAGCCGCACCATTGGTATGCGCCGGGCCGGGATTACGCTTATAAGCTCTGCCGTACTACTGGGAATTACTTTTGGCTTAATGCACGTTGCACCTAATCGCCTTAATGCCTACCTGGGCGGACAATCAGACGGCACTGCCACACAAAACTTGTTTGCTCGCATGTTTGACGTCGTCGTCGGAGACGTACGCAGTATCCTTGGTTGGTACTCCCTTATTTTTGCCCTTATCGGTGCAGGCTTAATTATCAGTGGCTACATGATCAAAAAACGCGGTGCCAAAAACTTGGTGCAACAAGATCTTGATCCAGTACCACCAATCGATGATAGCCCCAAAACAACTGCTTCCGATAAACTCGATGTAACTTCCAACCCAGACGACAAGCCCCGCAAAGTATAAATTCAGCTGCTACCCCTGTATAATAATCCAATACGGAAGGATGGCTGAGCTGGTTGAAGGCGCACGACTCGAAATCGTGTTTGGCGTAAAAACCAACGAGGGTTCGAATCCCTCTCCTTCCGCCATTAAATAAAATCAGGAGTATTCACGTGCAGTATCCGCTCGAACTTCGCTTTAAAGTCATCGCCCTTGCCAGTCAGATTTATGTGACCGATAATACCGGCAATGATATATTCTACGTAAAACAAAAGCTCTTTAAATTCAAAGAAGCCATTGAAATATACCGCTCCTCGAATAAAGATCAGCTGTTGTATACCTTACAAGCCGACCGCATTATCGATCTGTCGCCGCAGTTTACTTTGCGTGACGGGCAAAGCGGGGAAGAGCTTGGTACAATCAAGCGCTACGGCGCTAGATCTTTATTCAAAGCCAGCTATGATTTGAGCATAAGTGGCAATCTGTTTGCACACTTGCGCGAGGCCAATGGATGGGTCAAGGTGGCCGATGGGTTATTCGGCGAGATTCCCATCATCGGCTTGTTTGCCGGCTATCTGTTTCACCCCAAATACATTGTGGAAGATATGAATAGTACACAACTGACCACTCTCGAGAAAATACCAGCCTTTTTTGAAGGCAAATTTTTATTGCACAATCAAGGTCTGTCCAAAACCAGCGAACAGAACCAATCAATTGCCGCAGCTCTGCTCATGACCGTCGCCCTCCTTGAACGCTCTAGGGGCTAATTAGACATTTCACGATCTTAGGCTGAAGTGACTTTAATTCTGCCTTGAATAGGTAGGGTAACCTTAAAGGTGGTTCCTACATTCAATGCACTACTACATTCGATTTTGCCACCGATTTCATCCAAAAGCATTTTTGTTAAATATAATCCAAGCCCCGTTCCGTCAGAAAATTCATTGAAGGCATTATCAGCACGAGAAAACTGATTAAATAAATGCCTGTGATATTCTTTCGGTATACCGATGCCAGTATCCTTAACAATCACAATCACATGTCGTTTTGTCGCACGTATACTAATATCAATTTTGCCTGACTCACGTGTGTATTGCACGGCATTCACAACCAAATTTGAAAATACCTCATGGACGGCAGATCTATCATTTTGAATTGTTGGCGTGTCAGCCGGTATCTTCACCCGGTAAACTAATTTTTTTCCAATAATGCGAGGTTTAAGTTCTGTCTGGATTTGTTCAAATACGTCAGCAAATGATACTGATTCTTCTTTAAATTTAGTACCTTTACTCTGCACACGGGTAATTTTGAGCAGCCCGTTAACTAAACGACTCATTCTTTCCGTAGACTGAACAATCGTATCAGCAAGTTCTTGCTGCTGTTTGCTTAATACACCCGCCATTCCATCTGACAACATATGAGAATACGTCATAATTGCAGTCAGTGGTGTCCTTAACTGGTGTGAAGCTAGATTTATAAAATTGTCTTTCATACGATTTAGTTCATACACAAGGGTGATGTTCTGTAAAAAGAAGACGTGCTGTTCACTATTTGGCAGCAAACGTGAACTGACTTTAAAAATCAGGCTGTCACCTTGTGCATCCTTCCATTCAAAAATGCCGTTGTCTTCGCTTGGTCCAGACAGCTCGTTATTACTTGCCAAGTATTCGTCTACCGGGTGATCAATTTTCTTTAGAGTAATAACTTCTTTCATCGGTTTGCCTAGCAAAAAAACTCTCGGTATACCTACAAGGTTAGAGAAATACTCATTTGCGAAAATCAAATTTCCATTTGCTTCGATTACGCATACTGCATCATCAATACTGCTAATTACCAGATCCATCCATCCCAAAGTCCGCTGTACATCTAACAATTCGTCCGCAAGGTACTGGCGAGTATCTTTACGCATTGCGCTCTGGAAAATCAATAATTGCCGCAAACCGCCAACGATTATCCAGTTTGTCTCCTAAGATGAAATGTTCGGACAATTTCTCACGACCATCTTTATAGCGCACCATCAGGGGTAATGGTTTACCTAAAAGCTTGGATGATTCCGTAGACAAGAAACGAGAAAACCCAATCATATGAGCGTTCCGCATGTGCGAAGGCATAATTTCCATGACTGGCTTGCCAATAAGATCTTCTCGCTCCCAGCCATACTCTTTAATAAAAGCTTCATTGATAAAGGTAAATATGCTTTCCTGATCAATCGTAACCACCGGCACTTCAGACAGACTTATTAGTTCTTTAAAAGTCTTTGGGTACTTTTTCACAGGTTTACCTCCTTATTGCCAACATACCTATTGAGAATATAAATAAAAATTCATTTCTCACATGTCCATTATTTTACAGGATCAAACATAAAATATTTTATACATAATGGAAATGGTACACCCGGCAGGATTCGAACCTACGACCTCCTGTACCGCAAACAGACGCTCTATCCAGCTGAGCTACGGGTGCGCGTCGTGACTTACACATCTATCTCGTTCTTGGCTAAAGCCAAAAGGCTACGATTTTGCGCTAGTCCACTCCTTCAAAACTTATAAACTGTCGACAGCGAACTGATTTACAGGTTTTGTAAATCCATATCGCTACTTTGAAAGTCTTAAAGTCAGATGAGATTATAGCAATTTTAAGGTGTTTTGGCTACTTTTTGGTACTTTATATGCCCTCTATTATCAGAGGTAGACGCAGCGAAATAACATTATAATGATTATGTATAACACGTTGTTGACTTAGATAATTATTTGTGATATAATGCATTAGTAAAAGTGAGTTAAAGGGAGGAAATATTAAATGAAGAAGTTAGCATTTGCTACCGCCGCTGTGCTAGGACTAGCATTCAGCTTCGGTGTTGCTACTACTGCCGGTGCTTCAAGCGCACCTGGCGACACAGCTCACTGTAAATTTATTTACGAAAAAGGTCTTGGAAAAGGCTTTACCGCAAATAAGAATACAGTAAGCGTAAACGTAATCGTTAAGGGTAACGAAGATTGCCGCAAAGACTTTGTCTTGGCATCTTTCAAAATCCCTCACGATACACTACAGCCATTTCCTGTAGAAGAGCAAACTTTGTTTGACCACACGGTCTTACGCAACGTTCGCCCTGGTACCTACAAGATGACTGTAAAGGTTCCTAACTGTTTCCACCAGGTTGACTTAGCCCTTGGTACCAGCCCAACTGGTCCTAACGGCCGTCTGCCTTACGAGAAAAATCGCCTTTTGAACGCGTATCTCGGTGGTGACAAAAAGTGTGTTGAGGAAACTCCGAAAACACCAGTGGTTCCTAAAAAGCCAGAAGTTAAGTCTGTAAAGACTTTGCCAAAAACTGGCGCCGGTTCTATAGCTGCAGGATTCGTATCTGTAAGTGCCATTTCTGGCCTTGGATACAACCTGATCGCTCGCAAACGCAAATAAACGTACCAGGCGTTTAATCCGTTTAGCAATAAAAAGC
>JALYQI010000032.1 GCA_030855955.1 bacterium
CTTGATAAGTCGGCAGATTATATCGCCCTATTTAACAATGATGCGGTTGCTGATAAGAATTGGTTAAAGGAATTGGTGCGCGAAATTAATACGGATAAAAGTATAGGTATTGTTACTGGCAAACTAATGCGCTCCGATAAAACACATTTTGACAGCACTGGTGACTTTTATACTATTTGGGGCTTACCTTATCCTCGCTCGCGCAATCAGCGCGACACAGGACAGTATGACCAGCCAGAAGAAGTCTTTGGTGCTTCCGGAGGAGCCAGTTTGTACCGAGCAGAATTATTCAAGCAGATTGGCCTGTTTGACGAAGATTTCTTTGCGTATTACGAAGATGTAGATATAAGTTTCCGAGCTCAGATGGCTGGATGGAAAATAAAATACACTCCTAATGCAGTCGCTTACCACAATGTTGGGGGTACAAGTAGCAAAATGGGAGATTTTGCTAGGTTTCACTCTGCCAAAAACTTTATGCTACTTTATGCTCGTAATATGCCAGTGCAGATGTACGTCAAATATTTACCATTATTTATTTTGCAGTTTGGCAGGATGGCGCTGACTTCATTAGCCCGTCGTAAATTTAAAGTCTTTGCTAGAGGATCAATTGCAGCAATTAAACTCCACAGAAAAACATTGATAACTAGACGAAGTAATTTATCTAAACAAAAAGTTAGTAATGAATATATTGACTCACGTCTAACTCATAGCCGTCCGCCTAAAATTCCCAGTATCTAGACGTAACAATAGTAATCCTGAGAGACCCCACCATGTGTAGGCTAGGGATTCGTTGGACCATGTGTGGATTAGTAGACTTATAAAAAGTAGTCCCAAGAGGCTGGCGAGAATAGCGCGGGCAACTGGCAAGTCTCTTAAGCGCCAAAGTCTTCTAATAATAAATGCGATTATTGCTATGAATAAACCTATACCAAGTAGTCCTACTTCCTGGGCTATCTGCAGGTAGTAATTCTCGTTTAGAACCGTGCCTTGTGATTGGTTGCGGATAGATGCCAGGCCGGCCGTACCAGGCCCTGAACCTAATGGATTGGCGGCAATATCCTCGACTGACTCGCGCCAGAAGCGCAGACGAAGCTCGTTAGGGTCTTCTAAAACTGTTTGCTCGTCGGCATGAAATACAATATTACTAACTAAATAAGTGTCGCGAGCCAAGAACAGCCCAACACTAACTACACTAAGTAAAGCTACTAGCGACAACGCGAACTTTCGTTTGTGTTTTTTTATATACTGGATGCTGCTTGGCTCGAGAGCAAACAAACACACCATTGTTAGTATGAGTCCTAATACCGCCCCGCGCGAGAACGACAGCCACAAGCAAATACTTGATACCGCCACTAGTGCAATATATTTTTGCCTCAACCTATCGCGGGCTTTCACCAGAAATGCGAATCCAAGTGCAATAATTATTATCATGTAGGCTCCGAGAGAATTAGGATCTTTGAGAGTCGACATAACCCGCTCTAAGTTCGGCTTATCATCTATGAAAAATGCTGGGGGCGTTCCAGTAGCTTTAGTGTAGCCTACGTTCGACAGAGCATTATCAGGCAATATCAGATACTGAAGTACTCCGAAGATCGCTACTGCTGCTCCTGCAATTAAGACTATTTTGAGAACCCTTTTAAAAAAATCAACTTTGTTCTGCCATGACATTATTAATGCGCCGTACAAGAAAAACATCAAAAATCTTAAATTGTATACCACCCCCAAAACTTCTGCATCTTGCTCGGTTGGCCTGACTAGCGCTAGCCCAACTGTCAGAGCAGCGTAAGCTCCGATTAGCCAAACCAATTTATCACGGAGTAGGGTTTTAAGATCCGTTTTATCGACCGCTATTATGGCCATCGTAAATCCAATCAACAATATTATGTCTTTGAGTATTTTGGCGGCAGTTAGCACCCCGAAACTGCTGCCAACCCATGTAGAAAGCAGAACATGAAAAGGCATATAAGCCAGAAGCGCCAAAAATATTATTTCAGCCGTTTTCCGAAAAGTTTTGGTCATTTATTTAATTTTAGCATTAGGGAGAAAAGATAGTACATGATTACATGGCAAGGGGGCGCCTAACTACTTCTCTTGATATACTTGTACTGATATGGAGCAAAAACACATTGTTATCGACAATCGCATCAGGCGCTCCAGCACGGGGCGCTACGCCGACAGACTGGTCGAGCACTTGCAAGTGATCAATAAAGTAAACAAATATACGATTTTACTAGAGCCAGACGATAACTGGCAACCTTCAGCAGACAATTTTAAAGCGCTGGCTTGCCCCTATAAAAGATTTTCGTTCAACCCACTCGATCAAATAACTTATGCCTGGTTTTTGAATAGATTGAAGCCCGACTTAGTCCATTTCGGCATGACGCCCCAGGAACCGATATTCTTTCGGGGCGCGCGTGTTACCACCACGCACGATCTGACAATGCTACGCTTCACCCGCGCCGGTAAATTACCCCTACCACTACATTGGCTACGTATGGCCGGCTATAAGTTATTGTTTTGGCATTCGCACCACGCTAGCAAGCAAATAATTACTATTTCGAACTTTGTAAAAGATGACATTACAAGTCTTCACCCATTTACGAAAGATAAAATTATTGTCACATACGAATCGAGCGAGCCGCCAATCACTGAGAACGCCGAACCACTACAAGGAATCAGTAAACCGTTTATCCTGCACATTGGCAGCCCTTTTCCGCACAAAAATATCGACAGGTTGATTAAAGCTTTCACTCTGCTCAAAGAATCTCATCCCGACTTGCAGTTGGTTCTAGCGGGCAAGAAAGAGCAGTATTTTGAACAGCTCGAAAAAGATATCCAACATTCATCCGTTAGAGAAGATATTATTATTCCTGGATTTATCAGCGAGCCTGAGCGCAAATGGGCGTTAGAAAACGCCGCAGCTTATGTATTACCCTCACTTAGCGAGGGCTTTGGCTTACCAGG
>JALYQI010000065.1 GCA_030855955.1 bacterium
GCGTAGATGGTACGTTTCGGTTCAGAAGGACTGATGGTAAAGTTTTTTGTTCCCTCTGACTGAATACTCTTTTCAAAGGCATCCTTTTCTGCTGCGGTTACTACTTTGCTATAACCAAGCCCGATTAAGGCAGGATAACGATTCTGTATATCCAGACTTTCTGCGAATACTTTCCATTCGTCTTTATTAACTTCTGTTGAAGAATTAAATAGTCCTGCTCCTGCCCGTAAGACATTTGCGTATGTTTCAAGGCGCTGCGTAATACTGGTTTCAACAAAATCTGCTCTAACTTGAACTTGATCGAGCTTACTTTGCTGGACATTTCGTATTGCATTCTGCCAGCTAAAACCAATTAATATCATCATCATGATAAAAACTAAAAAAGACGGAAGAAAATGAGTTGAAAGCGGGGTTTTACGCCTAATCAACCAAAAAGGTTTTTTAACCATATTTACCTTTCATGGTAGTAGAAAACAGATAAGGCCTGATGTAATTTATCTTACAGTTAATTATAGTTAAAACAAGGTTATGTTTATAGCAGTTTTGACTTAACTGAGTAAAATTCCCTACAGCCTGAAACTTATTTCTAGATTAAGTTATGAATAGAGGTTAATGCCTCGACTTAGATGTTTTGAGGAGCAATTATGAATAAATATGGACCAAAGTCCCTAGCCAAAATCGAAAAAATAATGCAAGAATATGGTAGGGGAAATTTAAGAAGTAGCAGCGGCCGGAAGTTCACCGACCAAAAACAGGCTATAGCGATTGGTATTTCAGAAGCCAAGAAACACGGTTTCAAAAACTACTAAACAAGCTTAGTTAGACAATCGTTGGCAACTTGAACAGAGGCCTGTAATTTCCAAATTATGTGCATGAGGCACAAAGCCTTGTTTGGTAGCTACGGCATTTATCATGACATCAAATTGTTCCGGCTCATCAAAACTAACAACCCGTTGGCATTGTTGACATGTAAGATGATGATGATGCGGCATAAAAGCATCACTTAATTCCAGGCGATATTTCCAACCCTGTTGGATACGATTTACAATGCCTAAGCGTTCAAATAATGAAATTGTGCGATATACACTGGCTCGGTCAATTACGGATTCCAAGGATTCCACCAGTTGGCGCATAGTTTTCGGTTTTGGGGCTTGCAGGGCTCCAAATACCGTTTTACGTGGCTTTGTCATACTGTAACCGGCCTGGCTTAGCGTTTCTTGCAACTGTGGCAACATGTAGCAATCATAACAAAAATTGCGACAAATTTGCAAAAAATATGACTACTAATTATGCTGGGTTCGAAGCTTATATCATGTCAGATTATTTTTATGTATTATTCTTTTCTCTAGTCGGCGGTCTCATATCTTTATTGGGGGGCTATCTACTATTGCAGTCAAAAATGGCTATGGGCAAAATAATACAGTTCACCATGCCGTTTGCGGCCGGAGCACTGCTTGGGGCAGCATTCTTTGAATTGCTACCGGAAGCTATCGAACAAACCGCTGAAGGAGCCGCTTCAAGGTGGGTTTTACTCGGTATTGTACTATTTTTTTTACTCGAGCATTTTTTGCACTGGTTCCATCACCATAGTAACCATGAAGATGATCATGCCTCAACGGCTGCTCCACTGATTATCATAGGGGATAGTGTACATAATCTTATCGATGGTATAGCCATCGGTGCGGCCTTTTTAGTTAGTATGCCAACTGGCATGGTGACGGCACTAGCCGTGGCTGCTCATGAGATACCACAAGAGATTGGGGACTTTGGATTATTACTTAGAGCCGGCTATTCCAAGAGTCGCGTATTAAAAATTAATGCTCTAAGTGCGCTGGGGACTACACTGGGAGCACTCGTAACTTTTTGGTTAGGTGCGCGGATTAATTTGCCGGTAGGTGAGTTACTAGCCATAACGGCCGGCTTATTCGTATACATAGCCGCGAGTGACTTAATCCCAGCCATACATCACGATTCTAAGAAGCGTTTCGGCAGATCTGCAGCCCTCATTTTATTATTTGGCATTTTAATCGTTGGTGTTGCAACTGAAGTAGCTCATGAATATATCGGGAATAATAATCAACTTGAAGAACGCGAATCGACAACTGTCGAATCAGAACAGCCTGGACATTAATTTGCTACAATAATAGTACCTATGCTTTATGCAGTCATAGCTTTGGGGGTGGTCTGTTTAGTGCTGGTTGCACTATTGTTAAAATTGTCCTCAAAACCTGCCGACTCACAGGGTGCCGCCCTCATGCTCAAAGAAGACCTGACAAAACTTAGCGGGGACATAGGCATGCTCAAGGAAGGCTTGCAGGGGCATTTGACAGAGCGGTTGGATAAGAACCAGGAGAGTATGGGTAAACAGTTGGCCGCCAGTGCACAGCTGATAAAAGATGTTACGGAACGGTTGACCAAATTGGACGACACCAACAAGCGTGTGGTAGGCGTGGCAGATGAATTAAAAGTTCTGCAAAATGTTTTACAAAACCCCAAGCAGCGCGGCGTATTAGGAGAATTTTATTTGGAACAAATTTTGCAGAACTTATTACCTCCAGGTAGTTTTGCACTGCAATATAAATTAGGTGAAGGCTTAATTGTCGATGCGGTTATTAAGCTGGATGGTAAGGTGTTGCCGATAGATAGTAAATTTTCTTTAGAAAATTACAACAGATTGGTTGAAGCAAGTGGTGAACAACGTACACAGCTAGAAAAATTATTTAAAGATGATTTAAAAAAACGCATTGATGAGACATCTAAATACATCCACCCTAAAAAAGGGACCCTTGAGCAAGCGCTGATGTTCATTCCATCAGAAGCGATTTATTATGACCTGTTGGCCAATAAAGTAGGTGCCGGTGGAGTTAACGGCCGTGATCTTATGCAATATGCTGCCATTGATAAACATGTAACTATTGTCGGACCAAGTACGTTGTCGGCCATGCTGCAGGTTATCGTGCAAGGTTTGCGCAGCCTGGAGATCCAAAAAGATACTGAAGTAATCAGAAAAAATGTTGAACAATTAACACGGCATCTAATTAATTATGATGGTTATTTCAAAAAAGTCGGGGTCAGTTTAGGCTCAACCGTCGGACATTACAACAATGCCTCCAGGGAACTGGGCCGGATTGACAAGGATATAGTGAAAATTGCCGGCAGTGAATCCACGCTGGAACCGCTTATACTTGACAGACCAACTGGTGATGAATAAGCTGGCATTAACCATGAAAGATGTATTTAGGGATAGCGAAGAATGGCCTGGTGCCGAGGCATTTATAGTCGGAGGTGATAATGCAATTCAAAATGTCAGGTTTTACGAACGAACTGGGATGTCATCCCAAGATGCCGCCACAAAGGCACTTTTAGAGCTTGTTAATAAGGCTGTTACTAATGACACACAAAGCCAAACCAGACAGTTGCCTGTTTTTAGGGAAGTGCTCTAGGGTACCTGATTGTTTATAAGATCGATCGTCAGTGCTGCCGTCCAGCTGAATTCAGCTGCCCCTAAGCCCTGTCCAGTAATAGAATTAAAATACTCATAAGGTCCGGCGTTGGTCACCATTTCAAGAGTTTTGGCGGTTAAATCTTTGGCTTCTTCAATAAATCCATAGCGTTTTAAGCCGTCAATAATAAGCCAGTTGGTATTGATCCAGGCCGGCCCTTGCCAGTAGCGATCGGCATCAAAAAACTTAGAATCCAGCGGAACGCTTGGCACTGGATTTTGTAACCAGTATGACCGATGATCTTTTAAGAGGTTTACCAATTCACCAGCGCGGGCTTTGGTGATCGTGCCGGCATAAAGTGGCATAAAGGTACCAATCGTGGGCTCAAATATTAGTTTGTGGGTGATAAAGTCACGTGAATAATATTGGCCGCTTTGTTCGTCGTACAATTTTTCAAGGGCTGATTCCGAAGCTATCATTTTGGCGTGTAAATCATCAGGCAGTTTTCGCCGCAAAGTACGGGCAATTTTTTGTAACTGAGAGTTATTACGCACCATAATGCTGTTGAATGTTATGTCTTGGGTACAAAAATCGGAACGATGCAGAATTTTTTCAATATCATAATGCTTGCGCCTCAAGCGCCGGACGACATCCCAAAGTAATAAGGCTTCTAGTGAACTAATTCGTTGCCCGGGGTTGACCTTGCGGGTATCACGTCGTAAAAAATTAACCACTTTTTGTAAATGCAAATTCTCTATCAGGGCGATCCACCAGGGTCGTGAATGTTCATAAAGCTGATGTACCCAGGGCGGCGTATTATCTAGGCCGACTTCATACGGGTGAATTTGTAGTGTTAAACCTTCGTTATGTGGGTCTCGTTCGGCGTACATCCAGGTATGGTAACGCACCAGCGGTTCGTACATAAAATGATAGAATTGGTCCCGGTAATTCTTGTGTAATTTTTCTCCGACTCTGACGACCGCATCAGCTATTATCGGTGGCTGGGTAACACCAGTGGTAGCTACGTTGTCTGGTGCAAACGGGCTGAGCCAACTGCGCCAAGCTTCACGCTCAAATCGGTACTGCCGACCCTCGGCAAAAATCATGTTGGGAATCATACCGTTGGCCCACTGACCCTTGATAAGACTGGCCAATTCCTCGGCCGCCCGTTCTGGATTAATATGTCGCAGGCCGATGGCGATAAAAGCGCTATCCCAGAGCCATTGATGCGGATAAAGTCGGGCTGGTGAGGTGTGATTGCCGCGGTCGTTGGATGTTAGCACCGCTGCCATGTGTTCCATCAAGTCATAAGCTGGTTGCGAGGTTTCGGTTTCGGGTTTATCCATTGCTACCTAGTATAACTGCTAACGGTAATTCGTAAACTGCAGTGGAAAATCAAAGTCGTGTTCGCGTAAAAGTTGCATGACAGCCTGCAATTCATCCTTGCTACCACTTGTAACTCTAACTTCTTGGCCTTGGATCTGTGTTTTAGCTTTCGGCAGTTTTTCCCGCAGTAAAGTGGTGATTTTCTTAGCCTTATCTTGATCCAGGCCTTTTTTGAAGAGCACTTCTTTAGTTGATTTCATATTTGTTGTAACGGGCTCCCTGGAAGTGTCCAAAAGTTTCTGTGACTGATTCCGAGCAGCTAATTTTTTACGCACTATATCAAGGATAGCGTCGATCTGCCAGTCACTGTTGCCGGTAATCTTAAGGCCTGATTTATCTGCATCCAACCATTCAACTGCCGCCGGTGTACCCTTAAAATCATAACGGTTAGTCAATTCGCGCTGCGTTTGGTCAAAAACGTTATTAATTTCAGCCTTGTCGGAGTCGGAAACAATATCAAATGAAAAACTCGCCATAGCTGTATAATAGTCTATAAGTATGGAGTACCAAAATCCTGATATTGCTCGTGTGGCGGAGGAACTAAAAAGCAAAGTCGAAGGATTATCCGACACGCGGGCTATCTTGCGTGATCCGGCATTCAAGAGTTTATTTGACCAGCTTAAGAACTTATCACCCGAAGAACGTGGAGCTTTTGGCAAAGAAGTCAATCAGCTGCGTCAGGAATTGACAGGACTAATAGAATCTTCAGGTAGTCAAGTGGAGAATCTTACGCCAATTGATATCACCGCCCCGTGGGACATTAATACTCCTGAAGATCAGCGTCCGCAACTTTTAGGCTCAGAACAAGGCAGCCTGCACCCACTGACACAAGAAATCATTGCTATATCCGATATTTACCAGCGTATGGGCTTTGTTGTAGAAGAGTCACGTGAGATAGACGATGATTTTCATATGTTCGGTAGTCTCAATTTTCCCGAGGGTCATCCGGCACGCGATGATTATGATACTTTCATGACCGACGAAGGTCTAATCGCACCGGCACACACCAGCACGATGCAACACAGGGTATTGCAAAAGTACCAAATAAATCTAGATAAGGACGAACCGATTGCCGTCGTAATTCCTGGCCGTGTGTTTCGTAATGAAGATATTGACGTTACGCACGAACACACGTTTTATCAAATAGAAGGCGTCTATGTGGGCAAAGGGATTACGGTCGGCAATCTTATCGCCACACTCGGGGCTTTCATGAACGAATATTTTGGCCAGGATCTCAAAACCAAATTACAGCCGTTTTATTTTCCATTTACCGAGCCAAGTTTTGAGTTTGCTATAGAACGGCCAGAAGTTCTTAGAAAAAATGATTCCGAAGAGCAAAAATGGCTCGAGCTTTTAGGTTGCGGCATGATTCACCCGAATGTTCTGCGCCTGGCAGGCATTAACCCCGAAATTTATACAGGTTTTGCCTGGGGTGGTGGAGTCGAACGCTTAGTTATGATGAAACACGGTATTGAAGACATCCGCCATTTCGAATCCGCCAACCTAAAATTTCTAAGGCAATTTCCATGAAAGTTAGTTTAAATTTAGCCCAGGAATTCTCGAATGTAGATCTGAAATCGATTCCGCGGAACGTTTTATTGAAGCGAATCGGGGCTCAGCTCGGCGCGGTTGAGGAAGTGATAGATTGGGCACCGAAGTTTGAAGGTTCAATGATCATACGTGTCGTGAAATGCGAAAAGCATCCGAATGCCGACAAACTGAGCGTCTGCCGGATTGATGATGGGGGTATATCCCAAAACATCGAACGCGGTGATGATGGTCTGATCCAAATCGTTTGTGGCGCGCCGAACGTACATGCCGATATGTATGCCGTGTGGTTGCCTGTCGGTGCGACTGTACCGAAATCCCGTGAATCTGACCCGTTCGTACTTACGGCTCGAGAAATCCGTGGTGTCGTAAGTAATGGCATGTTAGCTAGTGCCAGTGAACTGGGAATTTCCGAAGATCACGAGGGCATTGTAGAAGTTAAAGCTGAAGAAGCGGGAAAAGAGCCAGTAGCAGGCGAACCCTTGACAGCCTATTTCGGCCTGGATGATTTTGTGATCGAGTGCGAAAACAAAATGTTTACTCATCGCCCGGATTGTTTTGGCAATCTTGGCATCGCCCGCGAACTGGCTGGCATTAGCGGTCTAGAATTCCAAAGCCCAGATTGGTATCTAAATATTCCTCAGTTTGAATCTAAAGGCGACTTAACGCTCGAAGTAAAAAACGATATATCGGAACTTGTGCCACGGTTTATGGCAGTGGCGATGCAAAAAGTCAGTGTGCATCCCAGCCCAATGTGGCTGCAAGCCACGCTAGCCCGGGTTGGTATCAAGCCGATTAATAACATTGTTGATGTCACCAATTATGTTATGCATCTGACGGGCCAGCCGTTGCATGCCTTTGATTACGACAAACTGGTAGCCCACTCTGAGGTGCCGACCTTGAAGCCACGCAAAAGTAAAAAAGGCGAAAAACTTACACTTCTGGGCCAGAAAGAAATTACCCTGACAGGCGAAGAAGTAGTCATCGCTACTGATAAACAGGCAGTAGGGCTTGCCGGTGTGATGGGAGGGGCCGAAACCGAAGTGGACGAGAATACTAAGAATATCGTGATAGAAGCGGCAACCTTTGATATGTATAACGTCCGCCGCACCAGTATGCGTCATGGCCTTTTTACTGATGCCGCTACACGTTTTACAAAGGGACAGAGTCCACGGCAAAATGATAGGGTTCTCGCATTTGCTATGCAAAAGTTGTACGAACTCGCAGGCGCCGAGCAGGCCAGTAATGTCTTTGATAAGGGCCAAAAAATAGTTGGAACAGCGACACTGAATGTAACAGGCAACTACATAAATGAACGTCTGGGTACTGAGATGGTGCCTGCGGAGATGGCGAGATATTTGAGAAATGTAGAATTTCAAACCGACATTGTAAATGATCCAAAAGGCGCACAGATAATACTATCTCCACCTTTTTGGCGTATGGATATCGAACAGCCCGAGGATGTGGTAGAAGAAGTCGGCCGCTTGCATGGCTTTGACAGGCTGCCGGTAAAGCTGCCAAAAAGAATGTCAAAACCAGCCGCACAGAATAAATTGCTAGAATTTAAGCAACAACTGAGATTGCAATTAAAAGCCGCCGGCGCTAACGAAGTGCTCACCTACAGTTTTGTGCATGGTAATTTACTTAGAAAAACCGGTACCGATCCTGAACGCTGGGCCTATCATATCCGGAACGCCATTAGTCCCGATTTGCAGTATTACCGGACGAGTCTAATACCGAGTTTGCTCACTAAAGTTCACCCCAACATAAAATCGCAAGCTGGGGATGATAAAAACCAATTTGTACTCTTTGAAATAGGTAAAGCCCACGTTACTGACCAAAAGGAGAACGGCCTACCCCTGCAGATGGAGCGTTTGGCGGTCGTAATCGCGGCAGATGACAAAACCTCCCGCGTCCGGCAGATGGGCGCTGCCTACTATCAAGCTAAAAAATACCTCGATGCTATTACAAAAGGGCAAGTTATTTACTCGCCGCTTGATAACACTGATTATCCAATAACTGCGCCTTACCAGATGGGTCGCAGTGCGCTCATTAATGTTGGCGGGGAAATAATGGGTGTCATAGGTGAATATAATACTAGCGTTCGTAAACAGCTTAAATTGCCCGACTTCACGGCTGGTTTTGAGCTTGATATTGAAGCTTTGCAAAAATATCTTAAAACAACGCGCTATCAACCCTTGCCGCATTTCCCCGGTACCTGGCAGGATTACACCCATGAAGTGACAAGCGTTACACCGCTAAAAAAGATACAAGACGAACTCACGGCTGCTTTATCGCAAAGCCAAGGTTATTTGTACACTGTTAAGCCCATTAATATTTTTCAGGCTCTAAATCCAAAGAATAGCTATAAGCGGCTTACTTTTCGTGTTTATGTACATCATCCCGAGCGAACCTTAACAACGGCTGAAGTTACAGAACGTTTAGTTGCTGCTACGCGTATCTTGAGATACGAGAAAGAGTAGAGAATGAAAAAACTACTGATTCTAATACTGTTACTTCCGGCAGTACTATTGTGGCCGGGAAGGGTACAAGCCGACGTTAATGATTTTGTTGTTAATAATTTTGAGACCGATTTTTATCTGAGCAATGAAGATAAACAAGGTACATTGCTTGTTGTCGAAGATATAACACTTACCTTCAGCGATAACAATCACGGTATTCTACGTGCAATTCCAAAGAAATATAAAGATAACAATCTTAAACTTGATATTAAGCACGTGAGCTCTGAACTTGGTTCACCCAGCCAATTTACAACTTATGTGGAAAAAGATAATTTAGTACTAAAAATCGGTGATCCAAACCGTACCGTTACGGGCCGCCAGAATTACCAGATAGAGTACACAGTACATAATGTTATTAGTTTTTATGATGGTTACGACGAACTATATTGGGATATAAACGGGGATCAATGGGCCCAGCCGTTTGAAACTGTGACCACACGACTGCATTTGCCCAACAAACTGAAGGTAAATCGTGAGCCTGCTTGTTTTGCAGGGGTGTACGGCAATACTCAGGCAAACTGTACGATTACTCAAAAAGGGAATATCTTAACTAGTCGGACCACACGTTCACTTAGTCCGTATGAAACTCTTACAGTCGTGGCAGCTTTTGATAAAAATTATTTTCTCGCTCCGACATTTGGAGAACGACTGCGTGATCTTGCTCCCAGCTTAATTGGCTTAAGCCTGCCTCCGCTGTTACTGGGAGGGTACGCAGTCCGAAGGTGGTGGCGATTCGGTCGTGACCCATCTGGTAAAAGCACGATCTTGCCGCAGTATGAGGCGCCTGATCAGCTACGTCCGGCTGAAGTTGGTACAATTGCTGACTTTCAGGTCCATCAACCTGATCTAACGGCAACAATAATTGATCTCGCCGTACGAGGTTATATCAAAATTATCGAAGAGAAAAAAGTTAAGAAATTAGCTAAGGATACGCTGGAGTATAGCTTGGAACTTACGAATAATGATTTTTCAAAGCTCGAAGAATATGAGGTGACATTCTTAAGAGGTCTTTTCAGTGAATCTGCCAACTACCAACTAGGCGCAAAGGTTGAACTCAAAGAATTAAAAGGAACATTTTATACCACTGTGCAAAGTGTAAAATCTAAGATTTCCAAGCAAGTTGTTACTAAAGGTTATTTCAAAAGCAGTCCTCTGACTGCTGGCGGCAGGTTATGGGTGATACTTGTACTGTGCATTATCGGAGCCTCAATTTTTGGCGGTTTATTTGGAATTTTTACAGTTCTAGGTTTTGCAACTGCCCTTATAATCGTGCTCATCTGTGCTCTTGCTATGCCAGCGCGGACTGAGTCCGGGGTAGCCGCCAAAGAACATGCGCTCGGACTTAAACTATATTTGGAGACTGCTGAAAAGGATAGAATTGAGATGATGCAAAGCCCTGACGCTCCATATTCAGTGAACCACGAGCCTAAACACGATGTGAAGCTTTATGAAAAATTATTACCCTATGCTATTGTTTTTGGCGTCGAGCAACAGTGGTCTAAACAGTTCGCTGATATTTACAAGCAGTCACCATCATGGTACCAGGGTAGTTCACCGAATTTTTCGAGCCTTTACCTTTCAAGTGCATTATCAGGGAGTATGGGTTCGGCGGTCGGTAGTAGCTTCGCAGCACCAAGTAGCTCAAGCAGTTCTGGTTTTAGCGGTGGAGGAGGCTTCTCTGGTGGCGGAGGTGGCGGAGGCGGCGGAGGCGGGTGGTAATCCTGTTAGAAATATCACTTGCAAAATTACCAAAATAGCGATATATTAATAGCCGTTTCTCGGTTGAGTTTTGGCTCCTGGGAAATGTTATTTAACAGGTGTGATAATTCTTGAACAATAAGACTTAGGCAATGTTTTATATGTACGATGTGTCGTATGTAGTAAACATTGTCTAAGTTTAGACAAACATTCACAGGCCGTTGTTCTGAGCACTCAGAGCAATGTGAGTCTAGTACTCACTTTGAGTCTCAAAGGTTGATGGGCTAGCGGAAGTCCCGTCGATTCTGATCTCGAGTGAGTATTTCGCAGGCGCCCATTCGCCCGGGTGCCGCGTGCCCCACCGATTACGAGTGATGCTTTCATATAGGCTTACCAGTAACCGGTGGGGAGTTTGCGCGCCTCTATACGCTGCATATTTAAGTGTGAGTTGGTTTCACGCTTTTGCGCGAAAAGTGGCGCCTCAAGGCACCAGGAAGTACGACGCTAAAAAATACCTTTCTCCGTCAAGCTGAGTTTTGCAGCTCTTCCTGGTGCCTTCTTCGATGCAATTGTTGAAGCGAATACGCTCCGGTTGTACATGAGGTGCTGAGTGTGGTGCGCTGAAGGGACTACCCCCCCTAAAGTTTGGGCATTCATATCCCGCCCTTGAATGCACTTAAGTGCCCACTCAGCCCGTTCCGTTCGTACGCTCCCTCTTATTCTGCGGTAAGCGGAAGAATCTTCGGACCTGCTGCCGAGCAACAGAATCTGAGGGACGTACGAACGTTCAAGAACAGTGACGTAAAATGTCGAGATTTGTTAGCTTTTAGCTTCCACCTAACTCCATTTTTTTCCACGCATCACACCTGTTCTTCCTTGGATCCATAAGCAATGATTTGTGGATTAAAGGAAGAATCAAATTAAGATAACTTAATATGCGAGTACGTCATCAGCATTATAAATATGAAGGGCTGCGTACCACGGCGCGCGGAGTTATTATTAATGACGATAAAATCTTGCTGATTGAACGTTGGCGACCGGGTCTGCATTATTATTCTATTCCGGGCGGTGGTATTGATGAAGATGAAGATTCATCACATACCGTAGTTCGCGAAATATGTGAGGAAACTACTTTAGAGATTACCGTTAATAAACTATTGTATGATCTTACAGAGGCCACAGAAGGTCACAAGCATTATATTTACTTATGTAATTTTATTTCTGGGACACCGAGTTTGCCCAGTGATTCCGAAGAATTCCAGGCAGGTTCAAATAATCGCTTTAAACCGGCCTGGGTTGATATAAAAAAACTGCCTGAATTATATTTTGGCTACTGGGAACCAATTAAGCAATTTCTTATCGATGACCTTAAAAACGGCTTTAAGGATAACGTAAAAATCACGTCATTTTAACTAGCAATATTACGTTATACTTATACAACCTAAACGTAAAGGAAAGTTAATGGCACAAAACTGGGGACACCGCATAGGTTCATTCT
>JALYQI010000025.1 GCA_030855955.1 bacterium
GTACTTTTGTGCCAACAGTAATTACCTTATTGACTGGCTTTTTTACTGTTTGAGTCGAAATTTTTCTACGTACTTCATCTTCTCCTTCATTTTGAAAAATTTCATATGTAACTTTGCTTAATCCATTCACTCCGTCTACGGATACCACCTGGGTACCTTTTTCTAAACTTGAATCATATTCTGTTATTGTTTTGTATGGTATCGCCACCTCATTGTCCTCGGTATACCTAGTCCCAAGACTTACTAAAGCTTTTTGAGCAGATTTCGTTTCTTTTTGATCCAATATATTTTTAGATATTTGTCTATCACACTTAGTAGTTACCTCATATGTAACTTCCTTAGCACCATCTACTCCTGGAGTTTTTTCTCTAGTTTCATCCAAATTTAAACTACCGTCTTTGACATAAGCAATTTCGGCACCGATTACTTCATTCTCAACACTTTTAAAAGTTACGGGCTGTTCAGTACATCCCCTTACGGCTGGAACTGCCACTACGCTCGAGCCTCCAATTACTGCAATTCCTAATCCAAGCTTAGCGACCGTAGTTAGTCCGCTCAGCCACTGTACAATACTTAACATCCTATTCTCTTCTATTGATAATTACTAATATCTATCTTTTATATAGTTAATGCAATACCTTAGCTTGCAGGAGTCGGCATCGCCGCGTTAGGATATGCCTTATATGAATATCGGCATGACATGGCAAACCGTATCTTCCAGTTCCGACGCTACCTTCGCCTTGGGAAAGCAGTTCGGCCGGAATTGTAAGGGCGGGGAACTGTTCGTGTTAAGTTCCGACCTTGGCGGCGGCAAGACAACCATCACAAAAGGTATGGCAAAAGGCATGGGCAGCGAGGATATTGCCTCAAGCCCGACTTTTACAATCAGCAAAGTTTATAAAGGCAAAGATTTGGATATGCGGCATTTTGATTTTTACCGTTTGAACGAAGGCGGCCTGGTAGCGCAGGAGCTTGCAGAATATATTAACGATCCAAAAACCGTTTTGGTTGTAGAGTGGGGCGATATAATTAATGAAGCATTGCCAGATGATCGCATAACTATTGAATTTACCCGCTTCGCTCATGATGAAAATTCCCGCGAAATCAAAGTGATCTATCCTGATAAATTCAACTATATCTTGGACGGAGTAATAGAATGATTTTAACCATCCGCACCGACAAGCCGGAATCAGAGATTGGCTTGTATGAAAACGGCAAACAGTTAACTTATGAAACATGGCAAGCGCACCGGCAACTTGCTGAAACTGTTCACATCAAAATTAACGAACTGTTGAAATCAAAAAGTTTAAGTCTTCAGGAACTCAAAGCCATTGTCTGTTACCAAGGCCCAGGTAGCTTTACGGGTTTGCGGATAGGCATCAGTGTAGCTAATGCTTTAGCTTACGGATTGCACATTCCAATCATAGGAATTGAACGCGAAAATAATTGGCAAGAAAAAGGCCTGACGCGGATTAAAAACAAAGAAAATGATCAGGCTGTCATGCCCGCCTATGGTGCACCGGTACACATCACACCGCCACGCAAGTAAAATACTGTTTTTACAACACCAAAAATGATATGCTAGATTCAGGATTTTCGAGTTTTAGGGAATTCTACATTAGATTAATTTGATTTTCTGTATTGCAGCCATGGGCTAATGAAGTGATAGTGATGCTCAAATATGCAGCAATCAGACTGATAGAAAGGTTAAATATATGGAACCAATAACCATAATTTTGGCTCTAGTTGGTATTGGCGCGGGTTATGGCGCTAGCCAAGTAGCGACACAAAAGAAGTTGGGCTCGGTTGAAGCCACCGCCGAAAAGGAACTGAAAAAAGCTAAAAAAGCAGCCGAAGAAAGTTTAAGCAAAGCGCGTGAAGAAGCGGCTGAGATAGCCGACAAAGCTCGGAAGGACGAACAGCAGCGTCGCAAAGAGATCAAAGAAATTGAAGCTCGTCTAATAACCCGAGAAGAAGCCCTGGACAAAAAGCTCGACACTATTGACAAGCGAGCAGAAGGGCTCCGTAAGGGCGAAGATGAAGTTGAATCACTCAAAGATGAGATCAGGACCATTCGTACCAAACAACAGGAGAAACTGGAAAAAGTCGCCAAGCTTACCAAAGCTGAAGCATCTGATAAACTCATGAAAATGACTGAGCGCGATATAAGTAATGACCTATTAGGTTTAGTGAATAAACTGCAAAATGAAGCCAAAGATTTGGCAGAAGAAAAAGCCGCTTATATTATTACCAGTGCCATGGAACGAATGGCTAGTGAAGTCACAGCCGAACGTACTATTACGGCCGTGAAGCTTGAGGACGAAGAAATGAAAGGCCGCATCATTGGTAAAGAAGGCCGAAATATTCAGTCTTTGCAGCGTGCTACCGGCGTGGATATCATGGTGGATGATACACCAGGCATGATAATCTTAAGCTCCTTCGATCCGGTACGCCGCGAAACTGCGCGAATTTCCCTAGAAACCTTACTAAAAGATGGCCGGGTTCATCCGGGACGCATTGAAGAAGTCGTTGAAAAAGCCCAGAAGCAGGTCCAAAAAGACGTTATGCACGCAGCCGAAGACGCAGCCCGTGAAGTTGGTATTGTTGGCATTCCGAAGGAAATCATGCAGTTGCTGGGCGAACTGAAGTACCGTACCAGCTACGGCCAGAATGTACTAAAGCACTCGACCGAAATGGCCCATATCGCTGGCACCATTGCCGATCAAATTGGCGCCAACGTAAAGACGGCAAAATATGCTGCATTGGTGCATGATCTCGGGAAAGCCTTAACGCACAAGATGGAAGGAAAGCACCACCATATAAGCGGGGAAATGCTACGCAAATACGGTGCACCGGAAGAAGTCGCTTTAGCGGCCGAACAGCATCACGACGATATTGAGGCGACCACAGTCGAAGCCCTGATCATCCGAGTGGTTGATGCTATCAGTGCCTCACGTCCTGGGGCACGGAATATC
Organism: bacterium; assembly: GCA_030855955.1. Classification (GTDB taxonomy): domain Bacteria; phylum Patescibacteriota; class Saccharimonadia; order Saccharimonadales; family JACDBH01; genus JALYQY01. The sequence continues at coordinate 2,976 of JALYQI010000025.1, forward strand.
AGCGCCGAAAACTTTGGCGAGCGAATGCGCGATCTGGAAAATACTGCTCTCGGGTTTCCTGGAATCGATAAGGCCTACGCCATTTCTGCTGGCCGCGAAGTCCGTGTGTTTGTTAAACCACAGGAGATCGATGACCTGAGTGCCTTCAAACTTGCCCGTGATATCGCCACCAAGATCGAATCTACCATGCAATATCCCGGTACCATCAAAGTCAATGTCATCCGCGAAACCAGGGCCATCGAATTCGCAAAATAAGTTATGGATAATTCACTTTTTGCTGTCCAGAAAAAGATCGATGATATTCTTCAAGATTACGAAAAGCCCTATTGGGACCCGCTCTCTAATGTCGCGCATTTAGCTGAAGAGGTCGGTGAAGTCGCTCGTATCATTAACCATCGGTATGGCGACAAGCCTAAGAAAGCAAATGAGAAGGAGGATGACCTAGAGGATGAGTTAGCAGATCTTTTATGGAGTTTAATCTGTATAGCAAACCAGGAAGGCGTTAATCTAGACAAAGGTATACAGAGAGCGATTGATAAATTACTTATTCGTGACAAGGATCGCTTTAAAAAGAAATCTGAGGCAATTTAGTAATGAAAATTCTATATATCGGTGACATTATGGGTAAGCCAGGAATTGAAACCGTTGAGGCTGTCTTATCTGACGTAGTAAAGAAAAATTCTGTCGACTTAGTCATTGCCCAATCCGAGAATGTGACAGAAGGCAAGGGCCTATCAGTCAAGGATTATGAAAGGCTTAAAAGTGCCGGCGTGCAGGCTTTTACCAGCGGCAACTGGACAATGCACCGCGATGAAATTAATGACTTACTGGATAATCCCTTCGTTCCGGTCACACGGCCTGCCAATTATCCCTCTGATACACCTGGTCAGCGTTACAAAGTGATTGACTTAGGACACGGGAAAGTACTGATTGTCAGCTTGTTAGGTTCTATTATTGGTAAAGATGCGGAAAATCCTGTCGATAACCCTTTACGAGTTATAGATGAAATTTTAAATAGCCTTGGTGGCCAAGAATTTATAGCCATAATAGTTAACTTTCACGGAGACTATAGTAGTGAAAAACGTATCATTGGCTATTATCTAGATGGACGGGTCACAGCAGTTGTCGGTGATCATTGGCATGTGCCGACAAACGATGCCCTTGTGCTACCTAACGGTACGGCACATATTACAGATGTTGGCATGTGCGGCAGCCTACATAGTAGTTTGGGCATCAAATTTGATAGTGTCATCCCTCGTTGGCGCGATAACATCCAAACCCACAATGAGCTTGAAACTGCGGGTCCACGCCAGTTCAATGCCGTGATTATAGAATCAGACGATTCCACCCAAAGAGCCAAATCCATCCAACACATTCAAATAATTAGATAATACAAGTAAGTCAGCATTTAATGCTGATTCATTTGTAGTTATTTATCCTTTAAAGTTCTTTCTTACCCCTGAAACCAAAGCCAGCAATCACGACGCTGGCAATCATATCGATGGTGACTATATTCACCAATGATAAACTCTGATCTATTGCCAGCAGAGCGGCACTGCCCAGCCAGATGATGCCAATCACACCTGCGGTATACGGATATTTTATAAATAAGATAAATTCCCTAAACATTGCTAGCATCTCCCTCTGTTTCTAATTGTGTAGCATTATTACTAAAACGAATTTTATCCGATAATTGGCGGAATAATACTGGGTCGCGGTCTGCCACGCGTTCCAGCCAGTTAGCAACCGTTTCAAGAGCATCCGATAAAGCCACGCTATCTTTATTCTCGTTAATTTCTTCCTCGTAGTTTTCACGAATATAAGCAACGGCGTGTTCAAGCACTGGCGGCATGACTTGTTGGTATAAATCTAGGCTGCTTAGCAACGTTGTAAACGTCTGAATGGCGCGAAGCATGTCGGTGGCTTCAAGTTTCATAACCAGCCCAAAACGATTACCACGGTTAATAAGTTTGTTTATCGCCACAAACGCGCTGGCATCATTCTTGAAGTCAGCATTTACAACGTTAGTACCAGTAGCATCAGTAAAAACCTTTTCGGCAACGCGACTGACTTCACTGACATAATCCTTATCTTGGCGCGAACCTATATATTCACCCAGCCTACGAAGTGATCTATATAAGTCACTAACAAAAAACTTCAAACCGCTGTCGAATAGATTCATGACAGATTGAGAACCTTTAAAAATCTTGTCATATGCTTCAAGCAGGCCGAAGAGCCCGCTTTTATCTGCCGGCGGCCTGGCGCTAATTCCAAAATCGATGAGTCCTACGCGGTTATCTCGCATAAGACGTATATTACCGGGATGAGGATCACCTTGAACACGTTCCATAGTAAAAATGCCAATAACGGATTCATAACCCAGCACTCGTAACTGATAGATAATGTCAGATCCCAAGGTATCACGGACGTAATCTACTGGATCAACGCCTTGCTCGTGTAACCTTATTATTTGTGCCAATGAAATACCGTCAACATAATCTTGCACTATAATATTATCTGTACAAAGTTCTGAGTACGTTTTTGGAATATAAATTGTGTCGTGATCTTTGTATTCTTCGTATAACTCATTGGCAAACTCGACTTCTTGCCGATAATCGGTCTCGCGTAAAGTTGCGATCGTAAAATCTTTTAGAGCCTCATTTAGCTGTACGTTCATATTTTTGTAGAGTTTGACGAAAAAAGTTTTAGAGAACCGGCTGAGCAGTCGAATATCATGGCGTAGTAGTTCCCGTACCATCGGCCGCAGCACTTTGATAATAACAGGCTGGCCGTTGCGAAGTTGTGCGTAGTAGACTTGGCCGAAACTGCCGGCTGCAAATGGTTCTGGTTGTACCATCGCCAGCTGTGTTAATTTGTCTTGCGGTAATTCGTGCTGCAAAATCATGCCAATATTAAGCGGTTCATGATCTAAGTTTTCAAAGATCTTCAATTTCTCAGGGTTATTCCATTTACGCATGACTTGCGAACGTAGTAATACTCCCTGTAAAAACTTCACATATACGCCGCCCAAGCTCATAAACTCTTCACATATAAGGTTGTACATTAGTTCTTCTTGTTTTCGCCTGTACAGAATATAGGAGCGAGTTACAAGAGCAGCTAGCTTTTTGGTGCGCGCCCGTTTGATTCCTGCGATAGTTTTTTGGCGATTAGATCTAGCCATGATACCTCATTATTTTTTGGCAAAGCCAATCATGAATAAGATGAAGGTACTTATCATTACAGCAAGGTATAATTGGAAAATCTCTCCAGTATTATCGCGCGTTAAGGCCATCAAAATCACTGCAATCCAGATAAAAAGTATGGTGAAGAATATTGATAAATACTTCATGCTTAGAGTAATTTTATCATACTCCACCCCTGTTTACCATGAGCGGTGCTTACGGTAAAACAAAAAAGGCCTCTGGAGAGACCTCTTTTATATGGTCGGGGATAAAGGACTCGAACCTTCGACCTCGCGGTCCCAAACCGCGCGCGCTAGCCAACTGCGCCAATCCCCGTTTCTCAGCTATGCAATTATACGCCGCTTTAACAGATACAGCAAGCAAATGGGAATTTCTAAAAAAGGGATAAACCGTAAGACTTAAAGACTATTCAGCTATAATGCTGGTTATGGTTAATGCTTTCTTGGCGGCCGTTTGTATTGCTGGAATTCTGACTCTATCGGAGCTTGCTTGGCGAAGGATGAAAATTAAAGGGGAATGGGCCCGTAAAGCCGTACATATTATTGCTGGTACGTTCATTGCCTTCTTGCCGTTCTGGGTTGATTATCAGTGGATTAAAGTATTGGCGACTGGATTTGTTCTAGTCAATCTCATAAATCGTTACACCAATTTTTTCCACGCTATTCACGCGGTCAAACGCAAAAGTTGGGGCGAAGTATTGTTTGGCGTCGGCGTATTTATGGTTGCTTTATTTGAGCCATCGCCGTGGTTATTTGCAGCCAGTATTATGCAAGTCAGTATTGCCGATGGTCTGGCAGCACTTGCTGGAGTAACTTATGGGCATAAGCATGGAGAGTATTACTTGTTTGGACAGCCAAAAACATATGTCGGTAGCGGTGTATTTATCTTAAGCTCTATTTTAATCTTATTAAGCTTATTCTTATTCAATAATTACTATGCAGAACCACTGAGTTTATGGCCGGTACTTGTCATGCTGCCAATAGTTCTTGTAAGTTTTGAAAATATAGCGGTATATGGACTTGATAATATAGTTCTGCCTCTCGTTGCGCTCGGTGTCTTGAACATGTTCTAAGAGCTCAAAAACAGATATAATAGAACAATGCTAAAAAGAATTGAAAATAATTTACGTGAGTTTGTGTACGGGGGCATGGACGGTGCAGTCACGACCTTTGCAGTCGTAACTGGTGCAGCAGGAGCTAATTTAGGGGTACGAGTAATTTTAATCCTCGGCTTCGCCAACGTTTTGGCTGACGGATTCTCGATGGCTGTAGGATCTTATTTAAGTGAAAAAAGTGAGCAAGATTTATCGGTACATAAAGGTGAAAGCAGCCGGGATGACCATGAATCTCCTATTGGCGCATCAGTCGCGACATTCGTATCATTCATCCTTGTGGGCTTTATACCATTGTCGGTTTATACCCTAGATTTTATTTTAGGCCTGAATTTGGCCAGCAATGACGCACTGATTTATTCAGTACTGCTGACCCTAGCAGCATTTGGATTGATCGGATTACTACGAGCTCGCATCACGAAGATATCAAAGAGCAAAGCTGTTATTGAATCCCTTGGCCTTGGTCTAGCCGCAGCCGTAATCTCATTTGTTGTCGGTAACTTACTAGAAAAAATAATTACTTAAACTTTTTTGCGCTCTTCTGAGATGGTTGGCTCTTTCGGAACGATAATAGCAACAATTAAGTAACCAATAATTAATAATCCAGCGGTCAAAAACTCGAATATAACCAGCCCCGCGCGAATAATAGTAGAGTCAATGCCTAAATAATTACCCAAGCCGCCGGCAAGCCCCGTCAAAACTTTATCATCCCGGCTCCGATATAACTTTTTCTGCATGCTCTTATTATACTCTTTAAATAAATTATGGGGCGAGTGATGGGATTTGAACCCACGACATTCGGTACCACAAACCGACGCTCTAACCAACTGAGCTACACCCGCCGTAAACAGGTAGATTATATCTGTTATTATGCTTTTTTACAATTCTTAGCACCATTAACTATAGCATGCGATCATAAAAATCAACCTTGTATTAATTGCAGATACAATAGTAGGATAACAACAATAATTATGATGGAGTTTCCAAGTTCAGAGTACTTAGATAACCGTACGGTGGATCTAGTTCGTACGCTCGAAGAACAAAGTGAAATACAAAAGCAAAATTGGAAAAAATCAGGGCGCGTATTTGGTAAAGGATTATTGGTTTTAAGTAGTGTTACGGCTGGTTTTGCTGCCCAAAATCCAGAACTTATACAGGCTGGTTATGAGTATTTGAATTATGCGCAACCAGAAGATGGAGACATCATTCCTGAGCGTACTGGCTGCGGCGATCTTAGTATAGGTGGCTTTGGCGGCCCTAGAGGTGTATCGGGTAATTATAACTCCGAAAATGATCCGGTATTCCAGCAAGTGAAAGATAAGCTTTCTGTGGCGCACACCATGACAGAAAAAATGGCCGCCTCTAAAAACACCAACCAAGCCGGCGAGTCCCTAATAGATATTTACGGGTTCTATTACGACACTAAGGTAGACTTTATAACGACAAGTTTTGGCATGAAACTTGATATTAAGCGCAATCATGCCGACACACCCTTTGCTATTCATAGAGAAGAGCTGGAGGCCGTAGTTAATGATATTTTTAACCTAGACATGTACGCTAATCCCCAAGTTAAAAAGATTGTAGAGTGCCGGAGCAGAAAAGTTATCGATGAACGTGAATATGGTGATAAAGTTGTGACGAGTGGCATAAACCCACAGGGAGACGAGTGTCACAGCGGACTTAGTGTCGAAACATTTACCTCTTTTAAGAATAGAGCTTGTCATTCGAGAGGACTGGGAGTTAATAAAGTCGGCTTAAAATTACCGCTCGGTATGCAGCCAATACCCGAGAACATTCTGTTGGTTGTAGGAGCTAATGATTCAACTCAACCTAACGAAGAAACGATCAACCGCAAATTTGTCCATGAGCTAATACATGTATTACTATTTCCGGATCTTTCCGATACGATAGCGGAGCTGGACGAGCAAGAACGCCTTGTTAAATACATGGAGAAATCATTGTACGAATATTATGAGCACACCGGGACTCTACCAAAAGTCATCACCTTATTATAAGTAAGGGTCAGGTGATTATTATTGTTGTTGCAAATCCTCGGCAACAAATAATTCTGGTGCAGAAGGAGTTAGGTCATCGAGGGCTTCGCTGATAATTTGTTTCAGCAACCCGCTAATATTTTGTTGAGCTTCTGCGGATAGCATACGTCCGCCTTCTTTATAACTGTAGAGCAATGCCAGTAAATGGCTGCCGGTATTTATCAGGTCATAGTATAAATAGTGCGGTAGCTGTGGATGTTCGGGGCCTGCGGTAGACATTTTATATACTTAAAGTTATTGATCTTAAGTATAGACTGAGCACCCAAAAAAGCAACTAAGTATAAATGGTACCCCGGGAGGGAATCGAACCCCCGACCTGTGGGATAGAAGCCCATTGCTCTAATCCGCTGAGCTACCGGGGCGAGTACCAATACTTATTATAAATCGTTCCTATATTTTACGGAGAATTAACTTTTTGCCACTAATATAGTTCGCCCCCGGATTTATCAATTGGTGTGGTCTCCAGTTGTTCCGCATATTCTGCTGCTTGAGCTTCTGCCCGGCTGAAAAGATGAGCGGCATTAGTTGGATCCAACTGGCCATTTCTATATTTTCTAATTGCCCACACCGCAATTTTATCATCTGCGGTTAATAATTCTTTTAATATTTCCGCAGGATAGAAACTATTGGGCTCAAACTGTTCGAATGAATATTGCTGGCTTCGTAACGTAGTCATTTTATAGTAAAATTATAACACAAGCCAAATAAAAAGTCAATGGTGCGGGATGGGGGAGTCGAACCCCCGTCCTAAGTTTGGAAAACTTATATATTAACCGTTATACGAATCCCGCTTAGCTGAGTTGTAATTGGGAGGTTATTAAATTACTGCAAAGAAAATTTGATATGTAAACCCTTTCGCAAGTTATAATAATAACAACAGAGGTGATTATAACAAAAAATATTTATATTAAGAATAAAATTATAAACATAAGAACATATAATAAAATACTATTTACAATAAAATAAATATGTAATATAATACTGTGGATAATAATATTTTAAGGAGTTCTAATGTCAAGTTCTGACACTTCAACAGGCGTTTTAGGCGCTACAACTGGTGCAGCTGGAGTAGCTTCACTACCTTTCACTGCTGGTGGAAGCAATATATCAATCGTATCTTTGGTGGCTATCGCAATAGGTACAACTGTCGTAGTATTTCATCTTGCTACAAGAGTTGCTACTTACGTTGCAAACCGCTAAGTAATCGTTTCTTGTAAAGAGAAACAATAGATATGAAACGATTACCCAAGTTATCGTTTGGTATAAAACTGACCGTCGTCTACATTATGACGGCGGCTTTTATCATGTCCCCAAGTGTTCTAGCAGATTATAGGAGTAGGGAATCCGCGAAAGATATCTCTGACGAGGTTACGTTAATTGCCGAAGAAAAGCACGAACCCGAAATAGTAAATGTCGGTAAACCGACGGAGATATATTTCGCTCGTGGAACAAAAACTTTAGCTGTTAGCGAAGGTCTATTCGATTCAAACTCTAAGACTTGGATTGTAAAGAATGGAATCGTAGAGTGGATAAAAGCACAAACTAACGTTACCGATTCAAGTGTCGGTCATACAATTTTATATGGGCATAATAATGTGCGCGTACTTGGACTTACTAAAAAATTGGTTGCTGGTGATTTTGTTATTATGAAGCACGAAAAAGCCGAACTTATATATAAATATACGGGGGATGAATTTGTCTTGCCAAATAATCTCGCAATACTTACCGCTGAGAAAAACAATACATTAACACTCATAACCTGCTTTGGAAAAAACAATGAACAACGACGTTTAATGCATTTTGATTTCAAAGGAATGAAGTAATGCTGGGGCTTATTCTCTTTAATACGATTGTTGTATTGGCTATCCTTAACCTTCTTAGAATTGGTATTTTTCTCATAAGCGCCGATTTATATGAATATAAACTAGCCAAACAAAAAAAGATAATTTCACATTATAGACCACTTGTTAGCATTATTATCCCCGCTCACAACGAAGAAATCTGTATTATTGCTACTGTGCAATCGGCTCTATACAACGACTATCATAAAAAAGAAATAATTGTCGTTGATGACGGCTCTGTAGATAGAACCTATAGTAAATTAAAATACTTCAAATACAAGAATAAATTGTCTCAACTAAAAATTGTTCGTCAAGCAAATTTGGGTAAAGCTGTGGCAATAAACAATGCTATAAAAAATCAGGCGCGAGGTAGTCTGATTATGGTTTTAGACGCTGACTCAAAGCTTGATAAACACGCTGTTACAAATATGGTCAAACACTTTTCAAATCGGAATATTATAGCTGCCGCGGCAAATGTAAAAATCATAAGCAATAACACTTTACTTGGCCTAGCTCAAAGAATCGAATATATAATTTCCTATCATAGTAAGCGTGCTTTAACGATACTTAGCATGGAATATATTATTGGAGGAGTAGGTTCCACCTTTCGAAAAATCGCTGTTAAGTCGGTAGAATATTATGACACCGATACTATAACTGAGGATATAGACTTTACGCTGAAGCTTATTTTTCGAAAAGGTAATAAAGGTAAAAGTGTGTTTTTTGCCGCAGATGTATTAGCTTATACGGAGCCAGTCTTAAAATTTAGTTCATTAGTTAAGCAGCGATACCGTTGGAAATACGGCCGAATGCAAACATTCGTGAAACATAAATCAATGTTTTTTAGTAGGCAGAAAAAGTACGATAAAAGGTTGACTATGTATCAACTGCCTTATGCTATTTTGGGCGAACTGACCCTTTTTATCGAACCCATTCTGCTGACATTTATTATCTTAATGTCGTTTGTATATGGAGATTCAAAGTCGCTAATGGGTGTATATATAATAATTACAGCCTATATTACTTTGAACATTTTTACGGAAAATACCGAAAGCCTTAAATCCAAACTAAGTTTAATTCCAGGGATTCCTGCGGCATATGTACTTATGTATGTCGTTACGGTAGTTGAATTCTACGCACTAATAAAATCGATCCTCAGAATGCCAAAACTCCTCAAACCCGGGAAAGAAAAGCCTACCTGGGAACATGTTGAACGAGCTGGCGCAACTATCTAGTATATTTTTAGTGCCAAAAAAGGCAATTCTCAAATTTTACTAATAAAAAAATAAACCTGCCGATGGTGGTTTAGCGGCAGGTTTATTTAAAATGTTTTTTATGTTTAGTAGGAGTAATTCTTGCGGCGAGAAAGGGCAGTTATACCTGCTGCAGTTCCCAAGATGCTCATACCAACGATGATTCCTTGTAGCAATGAAGAGCCAGTATTAACTAATACTTGAGGCGCTTCAGGAGTTACGGACCCAAGTACCTGGCCGCCTCCGCCCACAGGTTTACGCTTATTACCGAAGTTTTTAAAGAATGATTCGCCAGTAGAGGTCACTTCAAATTCGTGGCAGCCATCATCAGACGCTGGATGCGTTTGTGTCCAGTCGTCCTTTTGTACTTCACAAACTTTGTACCAACCTTCTTCGAGGTTGCTGAAGCTGTAGTTGCCGTGTGCATTTGTCACATCCGTATCAACTTGTTCGTAATCACACTTATTCTCTTGTACAGAATTTCGGTTAAGTAATAGTGACGGCATTTCTGATTCTTCACAAAGCCATAGCTTTATGGTCCAACCGCTCAGCTTGTCCTCGCCACTATCCCGCATACCATTGCTATTTTTATCGTGGAATTTGAATCCGAATACATCACCTAGTTCAGGCTCTTCTTCTGGAACTTCACAGTTATTTCTGAAGATTGCCATTCCTTCGGCATCCCAGTTTTGTGAGTAAGTCTGACCACGGTATTCAAACGGTGGAATAATATCTTCACCGTTCTGGTGGCCTTCGCCAAGGTGACCGTTAAAAGCACCCGCAGCACTCACAGTAATTTTTACAAAAGGATTAGTGTCTGAACCTGTCGCATGACAAAGGGTTACTTTTTCAGGCTTGACGCGTTCTTTCTTATTAGTAAATGTACATGTTACATTTTGTCCTTCGCCTACGTCCACGGTAACGCTGTTATTTTCTACATTGACAACATAATTTGCTCCTTCACTACATCTAATTCTCGTAAGTTCCCATCCTTCTTCAGGTAATATTTCTGATACCGTGTATTCACCTTCTTCTAGGTCACGGAAAGTTTTGCGATCAGAAAGGGCACTTTCTTCATCGTCGTCAAGCATGAAGTTTGCCGCTCCCTCCCATCCTGGATCGAATTCAAAGTCTTGAGCGTTGCCGCCGTTGACTTGCTTACGGATAGTAAGGCTGCCTTTTTCAGGCTCCTCTTCTGGAGCCTCACAGTTATTTCTGAAGATTGCCATTCCTTCGGCATCCCAGTTTTGTGAGTAAGTTTCACCTTTGTATTCAAAGGTAGGAATTATATCTTCACCGAGTTGATGGTCGCTGCCAAGATGGCCATTGAATGCCCCGGCAGCACTCACAGTAATTTTTACAAATGGATTAGATTCGGAACCTGTCGCATGACAGAGAGTTACTTTTACTTTAGCGTCGTTTACAAATGTACATGTGATATTTTCATCTGCGCCTAAATTGATTGTAACTTTGCGCATCTGCATATTAGTAGTTACAGAAGCGCCACCACTACATGTAATACTATCTAATTTCCAATCATCTACCTCTGATTCTGTTACGGAATACACTCCTGTGTCTAAATCGCTGAACACTTTTGTATGAGATCTAACTGAAGTTTCTCCATCATCATCAAGGCTAAATGCTGACATGCCAGTACCGGTTGTAGTAAATCCGAAATCCTGCTCGTCATTAGGAACGGCGTCCTTAATGATAGTTATAGTTCCAGTATCAGGCACTACAACATTTTCAACATTCGTAAACGTACACGTAACATCTTCACCTTCAGCTAAACTTACTGTGACTGAGGAACCTGACGGCGTTGAGTTATCGGTACAGTCTATGTCATCTAATGTCCATCCGGTAGTAGCGGTCTCGGTAACGGTATAACGGCCAGTTTCCAAATCGGTGAATACTTTCGTGTTTAATTTCGTAGAATTAGTAGGATCATCATCTAGTGTAAATCCGCTCAAGTTAGAGCCGGTTGTAAAAGTAAAGTCCTTTGCAGAATTTGGCTGTGCATCTTTGATGATGGTTAATGAACCTGTTTCAGGTTCTTCTACGTTGTCATAACAAACAATAACATGGCTTATTTCTTTATTGCTTGGTGCAGTGAGGTTTTGGAATGTACCTGTGGTATAGACTTCATTGCCTTCGCCGTCGTCACCACCCGTAGAGCCAGCTTTAACGACAACTTTACCGACCTCCGTAGTGGAATCAACTGTAGAAATATCTACCTCTTTTTTATTGGCAGAAAAATCTGCCTGGATGCCCTCAAGAGTTGCATCTTCCGCACTGTCAAATTTTACTCCCCCGTCAAATTCGCTACACCAATAATCTTCCTGGTTGGGATTTGTCTGGCTATTGTCTTGGGTAGCAAATGCTGCCAAGGGAAGGGCGGACTGCGTAAGCAGTAATAATCCTGCCGTAAGCGACATCGCTCGCTTTAAAGTTTGTTTGAAGACCGAGTTCATAATGAACCTCCCTAAATGTTAATACCCTTACAACCGCTAAAAAAATTACCCTCTCTTGGGTTGTAACTGATTATGTACTCGAAGAAAGTTAAGTCAAGACTTCTATACCATTTTGTTGCGTAGTGTGAAATATCTTACATGGTTTATGCACATGTTAATATGCTTATATATGAATGTTGCTGTTGCTGAGCAAAAACCTTATTTTAACCACCGGCGATTTAATAATGTTTTGACTGTAGTTGCAGTAGTAATAGCTTTATATATAATTTTGCTTCCGCTGCTACCGCAATTGGCTTGGTGGGTTAAAGAGCAATCACCCATCAAGACCTGGACAAGCAACCAGCAAGAAGTTGCAGCTGAAGCCGAAGAACCAATCAAAGATAACCGTTTGCTCATCCCATCTTTAAGCCTAAACAAAGAAATTCATGAGGGTGGAGCAGAAAGTCTTAACAAGGGGGTCGTACGGCGCGGTCAGACTAGCACACCAGACAAGGGTAGCAACACTGTACTAGTAGGACATCGATTTACCTATGACGGTAAAGGGGTTTTTTATCACTTAGATAAAGTAAAAAAAGGCGATGAGATTACTGTGCACTGGAATAAAAAAGCCTATAAATATAGAGTTACCGAAATAGTGGTCGTTAAGGCTGATGCTATTGAAATTGAAGCACCTACCAAAGATGATCTGCTGACTATTTATACTTGTACGCCGCTTTGGAGCGCAAAAGACAGGTTAGTTATAAAAGCATTACCGGAGGCACAAGCCGAATGAAAGAATGGCACCGCACTATCTTATTAATTCTATTGATCGCCGTAGCTATTGGCTACATTATATGGAGCCAAAATCTGGTTGATTCAAATTTTACCGACAGCTTCCGCTAGTCTTATATATCGTGGTGGATAGTGATCCGGGCGCCCAAACTATTTAAACGTTCGGCTAAATCTTCATAACCGCGGTTAATCGTGTAAACATTGCGAAGCATTGAAGAACCGGGTGCTGCCAACATTCCAATCAGTAGCAAGCTTGCCGGACGTAGTGCTGGTGGGCAGACCACATCACCGCGAGTGAAATTGGTCGGTCCATTAATATAGATACGGTGCGGATCGGCCAGTTCGACGTTCATACCGATTTTAGTCATTTCGGTGTAATAAATTGCCCTGTTTTCAAACATCCAGTCGTGGATCAAGGTGCGACCTTGAGCGACGCCGCAGATTGGTACAAAATACGGGATGTTGTCCGGATTGATGCCGGGCCACAAATTTGGGTGTAATTTATCGGTCGGCGCCTTTAGCTTGCCGTGATGTTTTTCAATCGTGATATCAGCAAGTTCGGTAATTCCATTGTCGGAATAAAACGTCTCACTGACTTTATAATTAAGCCCCATTTTCTTTAGTTTTAACAGTTCTAGTCCGATCCAATACAGAGGTACACGTTTAATCTTAAGCTTGGAATTTGTTGTTACTGCGGCAGAAATAAAGAACATGGCTTCGATTGGATCTTCTGTCGGGGCAAATGTAATGTTTTTTTTGATTTTACTGATGCCTGTTACTCTCAAAACTGGTGAGCCAATACCTTCTATTTTGGCACCTAACCTTATTAAGAACGCACACAAGTCTTGCACCATATAATCAGCGCTGGCGCATTGAATAATAGTAGTTCCTGGCGTGGCGGCCGCGGCCATCAAAGCATTATTGGTAACGGTATTACCTTGTTCGTACAAAATAACGTGGTTTGGATTTAGTTTATTGACAGAGACATTGTAGTGTCCAGTTTTAGCAACCACACTTACGCCAAATTGCTCTAGTGCAAACAAGTGCGGTGAAACCGTACGTTTGCCTAGTTTGCAACCCCCTGCATAAGGAATCTTAAAGTCGTTGTAAGCATGCATAAGTGAACCAAGCAGCATAAGCACGCTGCGGGTTTTTCGTGCCGCACCTACATCAATTTTATCCAACGACAGTTTCTTTGGCGGTTTGACTTCTAAATCATTATTCTCCAACCAGCGGACTTTGACACCAATACTCTCTAGTACTTCTATTATCCTGTAAACTTCTTCTATGCGAGGAAATGACTTAAAGCGTGTAGTGCCTTGGTTAAGTAGGCTGGCACATAGCAGTGCAACGGCGGCATTTTTGCTACGCTTTAAAGTAATTTCTCCATGTAACTCGTGACCGCCTTCAATACGTAAGTTAATGGCACCCGTACCTAGATTAACGATCTGCTTATTCAGTACATCGCTGATTCGGCCGAGCATATCCATGCTCAAATTTTGCTTACCCTTTTCGATGCGGTTTACGGCTGATTGAGAAGTGTTTAGCCGCTTGGCAAATTCTGCTTGAGTTAAGCCCTTTTCTTGTCGGATCTGAAAAATTAGATTGCCAACCTTTTCACTCGTACTCAACATAATGATTACAATATATCATATATGAGATATTTAGTCTACAAAGATGTTTTTGTGTTTTTTTACTTCCTATATACAATACTCATATGTCTTAAGTTAGTGCAACACTTAAATTAATTTGTAACCGGAGATTTACCATTATGTTGCACGATAAAAACTTACAAAAAATATTAGATGCTGAAATAAAGCGCCAACGCGAGGGTTTAGAGCTAATTCCATCTGAGAATTACGTTTCGAAGGACGTTCTGGAGGCTTTAGGCAGTGTTTTCACTAATAAATATTCCGAAGGTTATCCGGGCAAGCGTTACTACGGCGGCCAGGAAAATACTGATCAAATCGAGACCATCGCCATCGAACGGGCTAAGCAACTATTTGGCTCTGATCATGCTAACGTGCAGCCACATTCAGGAGCTCCGGCAAACATAGCGGTGTATCAGGCCTGGATGAATCCAGGTGACACGATTATGGCTATGAGGTTGGATCATGGCGGACATCTTACTCATGGAGCACCAGTTACCAGTTCGGCCAAACTCTATAATTTTGTTCGTTATGGGGTTAAAGATGTTGAAACAGGTGAGATCGATTACGACGAAATGCGCGAAGTTGCCCTGAAGGAAAAACCAAAAATTCTGTTAGCTGGTTTTAGTGGTTATCCGCGCTCTTTGGACTATGCCAAGTTTGCGGCAATAGGTAATGAAGTTGGGGCAGTCTTAATGGCTGATATGGCACATATTGCCGGGTTGATTGCGGGTAAGGCTTTACCGAATCCGTTTGATTTTGGTTTTCATATTATTACCTCTACCACACATAAGACTTTGAGAGGCCCTCGCGGTGGTTTGATATTGAGCAAAGGTACGGCTGGAAATCCACTCAAAGCTCCCGAAAAAACGGTAGATAATTTGCCGACGCTTATAGACAGGGAAGTGTTCCCAGGTATGCAGGGTGGCCCACATATGAACAATACCTTGGCTAAAGCTGTGGCCTTTGGGGAAGCGCTCGAACCATCGTTCCAGGATTACTCTCAGCAAATTCTTAAGAATGCAAAAGCATTGGCTGACGAACTTATGAAACAAGGCTTTAAACTTGTTACCAACGGGACTGATAACCATCTGATCATGATTGATATGCCAAAGAGCTTTGATATTACTGGTCGCGATGCACAAGATGTTTTAGACCGTGTGGGTCTGACCGGAAATTGCAATTCTATACCGGACGATCCTCTGCCTCCATTCAGGCCAAGTGGATTCCGTCTTGGTACTCCGGCAATAACTACAAGAGGATTAAAAGAAAAAGACATGGCTTTTGTGGCAGAGCAAATGGTTGCAGCTATCAAGGCCCGTAACGACGAATCTGCACTCGATAAAATCGAAAAAACAGTCGCTGATTTTGCCAAACAGTTCCCGCTGCCAAGCGATAAATAATTTATTATCTTGAAATTTATTGCCTGAAGGTTTTCAATTTGAATATGGAAAGAAAAATACCGCTAGGTACAAAGCGCTGCTTACGAGCAGAAGGCTGCAAGCTTATTATTCCCGAGGCGGACCTAGATGTACCTGTTAACGTTGCCACATTTCACCGAACCATGAGCTATTCAAGAAAAGAAGTACGTCCCAATATCCCAGAGGCAGGTATGCAGACAATTGAACTTGGCTGTGCTGTTAGAGGTTGTCCTGTCTATGTCGAATTGGTGACTACAGAAGGGCAAGTACGACCGAACGACCAACTCTGGTACGATACTGATGGATGCCGCAGAACTTAGGGAAGAAGTTCAGGTTCGCGTTCAAGATTAATACCAAACATGGTTTGAACGGTGTCAGTAATTTTTTGCTGGTAATCCAATAGGTCCTGGGTACTTTTAGCTTTTTCATTCACCAGAACAAGTGCTTGGTGCTTCCAGGTAGTCATACCTGTTTCAGGATCTTTCTGACCCTTAAATCCAGCTGCTTCTACCAGCCAGGCGGCTGAAATCTTCTGCTTATTGTGGGGTACTACCCAAGCCGTGATTTTTGGATATTTTTTTTGTAACGTTTTAAAATCTTTATCACTAATTATGGGGTTAGCAAAGAAAGAACCGTTGTTGGCTACTTTAGCGGGATCTGGTAGTTTGGCGGAACGTATTGTAATGACAGCTTTACGAATCTGAATAAGTGTTGGCTCCGTAATTTTCTGCTCATCGAAATATTTTTGGAGGTAATCATAAAAGGGAGGCGATGGCTCAAGTTTACTAAGCCGCAGTGTAATATTTGCAATTAAAAACCGTCCGTTATCAACCGTTTTAAAGCGTGAAGTGCGGTAACCGAAAGCACATTGCTCGTTGGTCAATGTTACATATGATTTTTCCATACGGTCGTAGGCTTCAAGTTCAATGAAGGTTTGGGCAATTTCCTGGCCATAAGCGCCTACATTTTGGATAGGCGTAGCTCCGGTAGTACCTGGGATCAATGACAGGCATTCCACGCCTTGGAGTTTCAATCCGACTAATTGCTCGACTATAGTGTCCCAATTTTCACCAGCTCCAATCTGATAGGTAGCCGAAGCGATGTTTTCAGACAACTTTTTGAAACCGTGGATTTTGTTGATAACCAGTAAGCCCTTAAAGCCTTCGTCGCGCCAAATTATATTGCTGCCAGACCCAATAACTCGGATCGGCAACTGATGTTTTTCGGCCCATAGTTCAGCTTCGGAGAGGTCTTGTTTGGTTTTTGCCTCTGTTAAGTAATCAACTGTTCCGCCCAAGCGCATGGTGGAATATAGTTTGAGGGAAACATTTTTTAAGATTTTCATGCTTACGCTTAAGTATACCAGCAGAAAGTGCCGAAAAAAGTTGCGAAATATTTCGCTAGGGTCTAGGATAGAACATATGCAAAAAGGTAGAACTCCGTTCTCGCAATTTGGCAATCGTTTAAAAGAACTTCGTCTTAAAACCAAAGAGTCTGTTTTAGAAGTATCCGGCGCTGTTGAGCTCGATAGCGAAATAGTATTACGCTTTGAACAAGGTATTGATCGTCCTAGTGAAGATATCTTGTTATTACTTATCAATCATTTTGGGATCCAAGACGAAGAAGCTGATGAACTATGGGACCTAGCGGGCTATAATCAGCCACATGCACAAAACGTGCCCGATATGACGCAGCTACCGACATTGGTGGTAGTACCAAATGACAGCCGGATTATTTACACCGATACGGCAAATGTAACCATAAATAATTTCGGTGTTGTCATGAATTTTATGCAAAACGGCATTAATAATCAGGCAACCTCAGTTGCCCGCGTAGGTATGAGTATAGAACATGCCAAAAGCGTACTCGAAGTACTAGGAAAAACCATTAAGCAAGCCGAAGCAGCTAAAATACCTAAACAAATACCTCAGTCCGTAAGGACTACTCGGAATAAAAAACGACGGCTTACTTAAAATTTAGCAAAAATCGTTGCTATCAAGGCTTAAAGTATCTCGAATTTTCTTGCGTTCGTGGCTATAATCGACTAATTTTCTTACTGTATTCATATTCTCAAACTCCCTTTAATGTATAACTATTATCTCTGACACGAGTGCATGAGTCTGTAAAGAAAATTACGAAATTACGGTTATCCTTAAATATTACGTGAATCATAGGCCCAGTGTAGCAGAGCTTGGCGTTGGCGACGGTGGCATGACAGGTCACCTTTAGAACAGTTCTGCTGTACTTGGGCTACATGGCGCCGCATATTTTTCCAACGTTTAATTTGTAGATTATCTTCTTCAAGTATGCGCCGGCCTTGGTAGTAGCGGCAATACCACAGGAACCATCCTTTGGGATCCTCTTCGGATATCCAACCCTTACGTTGCCACTCTGACAAAGGTTGGCTAGCATTAACTTTAAAATAATTAAGATTAGGATCAGCCGAACCTGTCTTACTTAATATAATTCCCCTGAACCATGCGGTCGGAAACTCCATCGGTATTTGTTGAAAGTAATTTCCGCCAAAAATTCCCAAAGCTAACATTTGATTTGGCTTCAATTCAGGTTTAAAGTCTTTGGCAAACTCTTTTCCTGAAAGTGCTGTCAGTGTATAGGTATATCCGCTTTGGTAAGGTTCATCAACCGCTATTATTTTATTCATTAACTGCGAGTTATAAAGGGACTTTGTTTTACGAATGAATTTTCTGCAAACAATGTCATCAGTGCTTCTACTACAGCATTACGGTGAATGGTAGCCCACGGTTGAGGACGCGTGGTTGAGAGTTTAAAACTTTTGTCGCCATTTTCATTCATAATCGGTGAGCGTAGCACTGTCCAGTCGAGCTTACTTAATGCTAAAAGTTCTAAATGTTTCTCGCTATCCATTAATATCTTTGGCGCGCCTATCTGTAATGCTTTATGACTGATCCTATGGATAAAATCCGGTGTTTCATTCCTAAGCCAAGCATCGGCGCCGGTGAGTGAAATAATTCGATTGATACCTTTCGATTCCATTGCGGGGACTATATGTTTCATACCAGTAAATAAGATGTCTTTTCTTGCTGAGCCCCAACTTCCAAGTGTACTAATAACTGCCTCGCTGCCGCCAGTGGCTTCTGCTACCTCGTCGGCATTATATATATCGCCTTGGATAATTTGCAGCCTTGGGTCCACGGTAAAGGGTATCCTGCCATGTACGAATGCTTTTATATAATGTCCTTGCGACAGTAGTCGATGAATAAGTAGGCTGCCAACTTTTCCGTTCGCGCCAAACACTGTGATATTCATGCCATCATCCTACCACGCATAGCGTTAACCGAATTTCGTAGTATGAGATAGATCGAAATTTTTACTGAATCGCTTAACGTAATTTGTTGGCTTTAGCCTTGGCATTTTGGGCGCCGACTTTGATATCGCGCTTTGCTTGCTCTTTTGTAGCACGGCCTTTTACGTACATATCTTCTAACATCCGTGAGGCAACATCACGGCCACCTAAACCAAAAGCCAGGGCGGTTCCAAGTGATGCGCTACCGATCAAAGCCGCATAAGTAATAGTGACAATTGCTGGAGCAATTTTAAGCTGGTTCAAGATCATAAACGCCGCGATGCTCATAACAACTATAGGTGCAGCCGTCGCCACGACTTTACCAGTGGGAGTATGACCCATTGTATTGCCGACAAGCGTAACTATTGCTGCCGAAATTGCTCCGGCCACTAGAAAGATTACCAGTGCGGCAAGAACATTTGGTAAATATCCGTAAACTGAGCGTAAGAATTCATTAAACAGTGGTACACCTAAGACTGCAATCGCTAGAGATACGCCGAACAAGAAGACTAACCAATAAACAACTTTTGAAACAAAACTAGCTGGGCTTGGAACTGCACGGGTTATGAAGTTTCCACCAGGAACTGACACTAGTCGGTCATTTAATTGGGCACCGTTCAGAAGCCGTAATACCGCATTAGCAAGGACTTTTGCTACAAAGTAAGACACCACTAGAACTAAAAGGGCACCTAAAAATGCCGGTAACCCGTCAACGACTCGCTCTAAGAAACGACTCGTATAATCCTGAGCGGTATTAACTTGGTCTTGCATATATACTCCTATGATTTGTTAATATGCATACAGAATAATCTTTTTTAAGAATAGTAACTGTTAAAAAACTTACTAATTGAATATATACATAATAAACACTCCAATATAACAAATTAGTGGCTGATTTTATAAAAATGGATGTATACTTGCTCTCATGGCAAAAGCCGCAAGAGCAATAATAGCTGAAAATAATAAATTCCTAGTAATGCATCGCAACAAACAGGGCAGTCAGTATTTTACGCTTGTCGGTGGCCGTGCAAATGGAGACGAGACCCTAGAACAATGTCTGGTCCGTGAAGTCAAAGAAGAGACCGGCATGACAGTGACCCATGCCCAGCTTGTTTATATTGAGGAACATGAAGCTCCATATAATGAGCAACATATATTTTTATGTGCCGTCGCGCCACATGATGATATTGCAATCCAGGAAACTAGCGAGGAAGGTGCCTTGAACAGAGTGGGTGTTAATATGCATCAGCCAATGTGGGCAAATGTTAATTCTTTCGAAAAACTGCCATTTCGCACCCCACAATTACAGCAAGCAATCCTAAAAGCCGTCGAAAAAGGTTTTCCAAACCAACCCGTACGGCTATAAGTATTCATCTAAACTTATGCCAAACATTTAAGTTTTACGAATACTGGAAATTAACTTGCTTAGTACTGTTAACTATTTTACAGTATTATATTTAGTTCAGGAATATGCTTAAATAGTTAACAAAGTATAGTGAATTATCATTTATACATCACTACCTGGAGGGTACCAATGAAAAAGAATAATACTAAACAGTTACTAAACGCTGGACTCGTTGCGTTAGTAGTAGCGTTTATTAGCTTTATGGCTTTACAGCCGATAGCTTTATATGCTTCTAGTCACCGAGAAGCGCCGCTTATAAGTGGTGATCCAAAAGCAGACGGCACAGATCTTTATGCGTTTGTCAGTCCAGATAAACCTGACACAGTAACGCTGATTGCAAACTATCTGCCTTTTCAGAACCCTGCCGGCGGACCCAACTTTTACACGTTTGATGACAACGTTAATTATGACATCAACATAGATAATGATGCAGACGCAGTTGTGGATATTGTTTATAGATATAAATTTAAGACTACTCAGAAAAGTCCTGACACGTTTTTGTATAACACAGGTCCCGTCGAATCTTTAGATGATCCAGATTTGAACGTTAGCCAAACATACACGCTTACGAAAATCGTAGAAGGTAAAGCTACAGTAGTCGGTAGTAACATTCCAACACCTCCAAGCAATGTTGGAGATAAATCAACGCCAAACTATGACCGTCTCCAGCAAGCCGCAGTAAAAGATTTTGCGAACATAAAAACATTTGCTGGGCAAAGTGATGATCCATTCTTTGCAGATCTTGGTGGATTGTTCGATCTACTATCTATTCGTAAACTTCCCGGAAATGCCGGAGGTGGCGTAGATGGATTAAGAGGCTTTAGTGTTCAATCGCTTGCTCTTCAAGTACCAATCGCTGAAGTAACTGTCAATAAGAAACGACCTGCAGATGCAAAAGATGCTTCCGGAATCGTTGGTGTATGGACCACTGCTTCGCGCCCGACCACGACAGTACTTTCTTCTGGAAATTCTAAATCTTCCGGAGCACCAGTTCAAGTTTCACGCTTAGGAGCACCACTAGTAAACGAGGTAGTTGTACCACTCGGGGCAAAAGATCTTTGGAACGGTTCCAAGCCTGCCGATGATGCGCAATTTGCAAACGGTGTCACTGACCCGGAGCTGGGTAAATTACTCAAGGGATTGTACAAAATCAATGTGCCACCCCAAGGTAAGTTTGGTACGCCAAACGCTCGGGACGACCTGGTAGCCATCTTCTTAACCGGTATTCCTGATCTTACCAAGCCTGCTAAAGTCGTACCATCCGAGCAACTTCGAATTAATCTAGCGATACCTCCTACGCAATCACCAAATCGACTCGGTGTATTGGCGAAAGATAACCAAGGCTATCCTAACGGCCGTCGTTTAGCAGATGACGTAACAGACATATCATTGCAAGCAGTAGCAGGTGCGGCATACCCGCTGTTCCACCCGGACTTTACAGCTGATGCAACCGGCGTACAGCTTGGTGACGGTGTTGATAAAAATGACAAAGAGTTTAGAGGTGCTTTCCCATACCTCGCTTTGCCTGACAGTGGTCTTGCCTCGACATTAACCCGTGGCGGACAGGCCAGCGGAGAGGATGACGATGGTGGTGGAGATAATAAAGTATCTAGCGGTGCTCTTGTCGGCGTAGGAGCGGGTGCCTTGCTTATCGGTGGATTAGCAGGTGCGACATTACTTAAGCGCCGAAGTGTATAGAACGAAAAGTTAAGGGCAAGTAACCTTCGTAAAGGCCTGGCAACATTTCTAAACAAAGAAATGCCGGGCCTTTACTGTAGGCTCCACTGTATAACTGGCCTATTATTAAAAGAGCATAAAATGAAATTACCGCGTTTGCTAACACCAATATTGAGAAGAAGAAATCAACTCATTCTATTTATCGTCATACTTGGAGTAGGGATAGCCCTGTATACGCTTTCCTTGCGTAACTCCGCCACAGAAAATACTATGAGGTCAAGCAGAACTGATACTCTCATTACTGATGCCCAGTTTAAACTTACCAACGATTCCGATAACCCAAGCCGTTATGTGAGCTTGTGCGAACTTTATATACAGAAAATACGGGAAACCGCAGACACTGCATATTATTCCAAATGTGATGAGCTGCTAGACAAAGCCAATAGTTTAGATCCTAATAACGCCCAAGTTTTATCAGCACAAGCATCAGTGGCGTATGGGAAACATTCGTTTCTAGAGGGGTTAGAATTATCTAAAAAAGCCCAGCAAATAAATCCGTCACAAATTTCTTACTATGGTCTTATAGCTGATGGCCAACTTGAGTTAGGACAGTATGAAGCTGCAGTTGCATCTGTACAGACTATGGTGAGCAAAAAACCGGATCTTAGCTCCTTTAACCGCGTTGCCTATATCCGGGAGATTTATGGTGATATTGAGGGTGCAAAAACTGCTTTGCAGAGTGCAATTAGTGCGGGCTCCAGTTTTTCCGAGAATATCGCTTTTAGTCAGGTGGAACTTGCGAAATTATTTGCGCGGGATGACCTAGCAAAGGCCGAGTCTATATATCGCCAAGCACTGCAGACTTATCCCAACCATTCCCCGTCGCTAGAGGGTCTGGGCAAATTAGCTTTTGCACGCAAAAATTACCAAGAAGCAGAAAAGTATTTTAAACAAGCCGCTGAGTATCTACCATTGGCACAATACTCCACGGCACTTGCCGACACCTACGACGCCATGGGAGATCAAGGTAAGGCCGATCAACAATATTATTTGGCAGAACTGGCATTCAACTCCTCAACCAATGGAGGAGTAAATAACGATTATGAATTATCGGTATTTTATTCGCAGCAGAATAAAGAAAACCAGAAATCATTAGAACTTGCTAAAAAAGCTTTAACTTCGCGTCCCAATATGTTTTCTTACGATGCGCTTGCATGGAGTTTCTACAGGGCAGGCAATTACCAGGAAGCCCAGGCACATAGTAATAAAGCCTTGGTACAGGGGAAAAATGTCCCTGTCGTTATTTATCATGCTGGTATGATAGCCGAAAAACTGAACCAAAAAGAACAAGCTAAATCCTTGCTTCGAAAAGCCATGAAACTAGATGAATATTTTTTGGAATCACATTTTTCACTGCTAGATCGGGAAGAAGCACATAACGCGTTAGAGCGCTTACACTAGCTATGAAAAAACTGTTAATAACAATGTTTATTGTAACCAGCAGTCTCTTTATAGTGTCGCCGCAGTTTGTTTCGGCTCATGAGTTACTGCCCGAAAACGTAGTGGAGTACATTAAAAACAATCCAGATGCCAGTCCGGGCGAAATAAAACAGTACATAGACGGTAACGCTCCAGAATTCTCAAGTAAAGTGAGGGATAGTCAAGATGTAATAAAAATTATTAACCAGGATACCAATCTTTTTGATAACTTTTTTGACTTTTTGAAGCTAGGTATTAATCATATTTTGTCCGGCTTTGATCATATACTCTTTGTTTTGTCATTGTTGCTAGTGTTCGTAAGCCTATCGCATGTCGTGAAATATACCTTGACTTTTACGCTTGCTCATAGCATCACACTTATTCTTGCTGGCACTGGTATCTTGACGTTAAGCTCCCAAATTGTCGAGCCTATAATTGCACTTTCGATTGCCGTAGTGGCACTTACTACCGTATTTTTGAAAGATAATAAATATATAAAAAATATGAAAGCCAAACTAGGCATCGTATTCTTTTTCGGCTTATTTCATGGTCTCGGGTTTGCGGGGCTACTGCAAGACATTAATGTGCCCGAGGATAAGTTTATTGCATCGCTACTAGCATTCAATATTGGTATAGAAGTGGGACAACTCTTTATCGTGGGTCTGGCGTTACCGTTTATTTACTTCCTAAAAAATAAATCGTGGTATCCATTATTAATAAAAATTCTGGCGGTTATTATTTCCATCGTTGCTGTTTTCTGGACAATTCAAAGGGTAATATAGGGCATCGGGAGTATCCGTTCACTGGTAAATACTATTTTCTATAATATTGTTATTTCGCACCCCACAATTACAGCAGGCAATCCTAAAAGCCGTCAAAAAAGGCTTTCCTAAAAATCCAGTTCAACTTTAGCTAATGAATATAGAAGTTCGAAAACTTCCTACTACTTAGGTATTCTTGTCCGTTTTCTTCAACGTCTTTACGTTTTTTGGTGGAGTCATATACTTTTCTACTACCAAGTATGTCTTAAAATCGTTCACAATCCTCTCGACTTTTGGCTCATTATGACTCGGTAATATAATGAACTGGCTAGAATTACGATGCAGCTCTTTATACATACTTTGTTTTAAAGCAATTCTTTCAATGCAATTTTCATCAGAGCATTCACATAAAAAATGCAGGGCAATATCATCGCTGGGAATTAATTCTGTAAAACGCTCTTTTCTGGAAGCTTCTTTTATGTCATTAAATTCCTGGATCACTCGCTCGTTAGAATCTCTAAATATAACTTCATTTTCTACCATTCGGCACCGATTTAACGCATCATCCATACGCTGATAATAACATAGTCCGTTGTATAGGATTGTTGATTTTACAGTTAATAACCGTAATCAAAATATAATGTTTAGTAAAATTGTTAAAATTATACTAATGATAATACTGGGCAGCGAGAAGAATTTAATACTGACTCTACCTTTTTCCATATTTATCATAAAAACTCCATATTACTCAAATATAATAATAGAATAAACAAAGTCAAACAGTGAGATATATTATAAAGAGATTTACGACGCTATAGCCGGATGTCCAACGGTCTGTTGAACATATGATAAAGTTTCTAAACGCGCTTCCGACACAACTTCTAAGATCTGAGGAGCTAAATTACCAAAGTTGTGGACAGTATATTTATAAATTCGCGCATCTCTAGCATTGTCAGATACAAAATAGCCGTTATTACGATTACTAGCATCAATATAATCAGCCATAGCAATTACTTTAGATCCGGCACGTAACCAGTGAGCTCTTAAAGGATTATCTGAAAAAACTTTCTCGAGCTCAATTAAATCCATACCATAAGGTTCAAAGCCTGCTTCTGGAAACTGATGATGTAGGGCAGCAAAGTAAGCTACATCCAGTGGTAAACCGTCTTGGTTTTTTATTACTTTTTCATAACCGAGTTGAGGATGACGTTGCATTTCGGGCATTTCAGTGGTTCGGTCAAATCTTCCAAACCCAGGTAATCCTAGAGAGCGGCCAAGTACGCCCGGGTCAATGTCCGGTTTGCCTATGTCATGTCCGGCTCCTCCTATACGAATTCTGCCGATATGATAAGGATCAGCATACTCGGGGTAAGCTAAAGGAAGAATCGCTCCAGCTAAAATACCGACTCGTCGGTTATGATCGGCAAGTTCAGTAGCCACAGAGGCGCAGTCATCGTCCAAAATAGTGTCCAGAGCGTCCTGATGAACTTGATCAACGCCAAGGCGTAAATTTTTTTTACGAAAATTTACAGCAAGCGTATCATGAGTCATACCTTCAGATGGAATGGCTGATTCAAGTTCGTTTATATACTGTGGGCGGGTTTCTAAAGTAATACTCATAGCGAGAAAATGTAAAATATCTTACATATTTATTATAAACCCCCGTGTCAATGCTTCGCCCTCCCACTCTTGGCCCATTTTATTCCTGTAATGTAGGTTACAGTTGTATCAACCATAAACAACTACTATAAACTTATTAATAACAAGGAGTTTAAAAAATGTTACGAACAATGGCAAAAGTGTTTGGAGCAGCTTTGCTCGCAGCGGGTATTATGGGTTTCTTTTCTGTCTTTACGCCAAATGACAACTTACTAGGATTATTCCATGTGAATGCCCTTCATAATCTCGTTCACTTTTCGAGTGGTGCCGTCGCCTTATGGGCAGGTTTCACAAGTGTTGAGGCTTCACGAAAATATTTCCAAATTTTTGGCATTATCTATGCCCTGTTAACCGTAGTAGGGATATTTTATGGGAATAATGATATCCTCGGTATTGTAGCTCATAATACGGCTGACATCTTTTTGCACATCGGTATTTCTGGCACAGCTCTTATTTTGGCTTTGGGCCGTTCGATAGGAACGCTGCAGCCGAATAAAAAACTAAACTTGGGCCCTCTGCTAGTACTTTAGTAGCGGCGCTTATCTAGAAATCCATTTACATATATGCAGCGGTCTTATCAAAAAGTCAGGATTATCCTGCAAATCGCAGCTTTTTCCACTCTAATAATTGGCGTGGGCACATTGCTTTTCCCCGACCTCATTGTTAGTTGGTTTGACGGTACAAGCGGGGAAAGCAACCATTTTGTGCGTTTTATTGGTACGGCCTTAATTGGCTTCTCCGTAGCTAACTGGCTGTGCAGTCGTCTGCCCGATCTCTCTCATGCCTTGCCGGTAATATATGGAAACTTCACGAGTTTAGTCCTGGCCATCTTGGTAGACCTCATTGGTCTCGCGCTTAACCTGCTCTCCGGTGCTGTATGGATCATTTTACTTGTGCACTTTAGCTTTGCATTAGCTTTCTGGTACTGTATACGCCTGATTGCATCAGCAGCAACTACTAAATAATACGCTAGCAGTGTACTATACTGTGAAAATTGTTATTTTTGTTATTTTTGTTAAGTAATATGCTGTTCCTATGATAGCGTTGCCCGAAGCCGAAAAATCATTATGGCGAGAAGCATATATGAAAGTAGCCTATCCTAAGGCGCACGGAACTCTGCAGGTAGACGTCGCAATCATTGGTGCTGGTATAACGGGGCTTACTTCGGCTTATTTGCTTATGCAGTCAGGCAATAAAGTGGCCGTGCTAGAAAAGGATACAATCGGTGGCGGCACGACAGGTCGTACAACCGGCAAAGTAACTTCACAACGTGGGCTCATTTATGAGCAACTAGAAAAACAGCTCAGTTTTGGGGGAGCAAAACTGTACGGCCAAGCAAACCAAGCAGCGGTAGATCATATCGAAAGGATTATTCTTAAAAAAAGAATCGACTGCGATTGGCGGCGTGCAGATAATTAACACAGAATACAATATATTTTTGTAAAATATTTAATTGAATAATATTGTCAATGCGACCATTATATTATAGCCTAAAAACATAAATGTCCGGTTATGCAAAAATATTAATTTACTTAATTTAATAAAATAGGGGAAAAAGTTATGCAACAAACTATCACTAAGCGACTTAATATAGGCTTGGCTGCTGCCATCTCGCTTGCAGGGCTGACGCTCGCGCCGGCCGCGTTCGCGCAGAGCGGAGAACGTCAGAGCTACCAGGCTAAACTGACGGCTTTAAACAAATCAGACGACCGCGGTGACGCCACCGTCATGCTAACCACCAACGGTGATGGCACGTTTACGGTTAGTACCACCGGGTCCTCACCTAACCTGGCTCATGCCCAGCACATTCACATTGGCGGTACTAACACCTGTCCTGATATCTCAGCCGACAAGGATAATGACGGTCTGATTAATACGGGGGAAGGCGATCCTTCTTACGGTCCAATCGCAGTGTCTTTGACAACGAGCGGTGATGTGAGCAAGGATAGTGGTGTAGCAGTAGACCGCATGCCGGTAGCCAACTCTGACGGTACGGTAACCTACGAACGGACCTTTGCGCTGCCAGAGGGCGTAACCGAAGAAATGATTGGCAAAGGCGTGGTGGTTACGCACGGTGTCTCAGAGCTGTTTGATGACGAAGCCAAGTATGACGGCGAGAAGAAAAGCGATATCCCAGGCACCGAAGAGTTGCCGCTGGAAGCAACCATTCCTGCTACCTGTGGTAAATTAACGGCCGTGAGCACACCGGTCGGTGGTGCAGGTGCCGGTAATGGTTCAACCGCCGGCATTGAGAACGCAGCCCTGTTGGGCGCAGGCGTAGCTGCTTTAGTAGGCGCCGGCGGCGTACTGCTGCAGCGCAACCGCGGCTTCAAAAAATAATATGTGGCCGAATAAGCACTATACCTTCCAGACACAAGCGTACAGTGCTCAGCACCAGGGATTTTCATTGTCGCTGGTGCTGGCGGCTTTTATGGCTATTTTTGGGATAATGGCATTGCTGGGGGGGGTTATGAGCCAGCAGGTTTTGCCCAAAACCTCGTTGGCAGCAGCCTCGGCGCCTACCGAACAAGTTGCGGCGGGAGATAAGCCGGCCCATACGTTACCGCGCTCGGTGCCGGTAGGCTTGGAAATTCCTGCCATTGACATCAAATCAGAGATGATAGATGTCGGGCTTAACGTTGACGGCACCGTCGAAGTTCCCAAAGGGGAAAATTATGATAAAGCTGCCTGGTATAAATATTCAGTAACCCCTGGCGAACAAGGCTCGACGGTTATCCTGGGGCACGTCGATTCGGTTCACACCGGCCCCTCGGTCTTTTTTCGATTAGCCGAATTAAAACCTGGTGACCTAGTACACGTACAGCGGGCAGACAAAAAAACCATTACGTATAAAGTCAACCGCGTGGCCGAGTACGCCATAGAGGATTTTCCAACTAAAGATGTGTATAACATTAATAACCAGGTGGCGCTCCGGCTCGTGACCTGTGGCGGTACTTTTAACCGCCGAACTTTAACGTATGAAAGCAACATCATTGTCTTTGCTTCTTTCCATGAAACTGACGCCCATCACATATAAATATGGAGCTTAAAGCGTAAGGTTTTAAAGATCCAAGGAGCGTTAACGGAGAATGAACAATCGGCAAATTTAATAACTGGTACGCCCGGCAGGATTTGAACCTACGACCCCTTGGTTCGAAGCCAAGTACTCTAATCCACTGAGCTACGGGCGCGTATTTGCTGACATATTTTATCATTTTATCTGTAAAATAAGTAGTTATGACTAATCGAGATGGTATTAGCACTGCTGATGCAATATTGCAAAAATGTGTTCCCCTGTCTAGCCAGGTAACCGGTAAAGACATAACGCTAAAGCGTATGCGGAAAATCATGTCCGCTCTTGGAAATCCTGAAAAGAATTTAAATGTTATACATATTGCGGGCACATCTGGCAAAACTTCTACTTCCTATTATATTACGAGAATGTTGCAATTATCAGGTGAAAAAACCGGCCTCACGATTTCACCTCATGTAGATAGCGTCAGGGAACGGGTACAAATTAATCTTGAACTCATGACCGACAAGGAATTTTGTGATGAGCTGAAAACAGTCATAGATATTCTTGAAAATAAGCAGCTGACACCGACGTATTTTGAGTTATTAGTAGCCCTTGCCTATTGGTATTTTTCGAAAGAAAAGGTAAATTATGCTGTCACAGAAACAGGCATGGGAGGCTTACACGACGGTACGAATATTGCTGGCAATCCAAACAAACTATGCATCATAACAGATATAGGAATGGACCACTTGCAAGTGCTTGGTCATACAGTAGCTGATATAGCCCGCCAGAAAGCTGGCATAATCCATAATAAAAATGCAGTGCTTTTGTACCGGCAAGGGGACAAGATCATGAAAGTTATAAAAAACCAATGTGACCAGAAAGATGCTTCCATACATATTTTTGAACAAAATACTTTGGCAGCTTTAAATGATGTTTCATACTTGCCAACATTCCAACAACGAAACTGGTTGCTTGCTTACGAAGCATTTAAATTAATTCAGGCACGTGATTCATTACGAGGATTACATATAATAGAATTAAAAAAAAGTATGGCTTTGCAAGTTCCTGGCAGAATGGATTTAGTGCAAGTAGCTGGTAAAACAATCATCATGGACGGAGCACACAATGAGCAAAAAATGCAGGCTTTTGTTGATAGTTTTAAGCAAAAGTTTCCAGATCGTAAAGTACCTGTTTTATTAAGTTTGAAGTTGGGAAAAGTATCTTCAGTAGTCTTAAAGTTACTAAAACAAGTGACAAGTACGCTAATCATTACCGAATTTACTGGTGGTCAAGATCTACCAGGAGAAGCGATGGATGCACAAGAATTAGCCGAAGCTGCAATTAAACTTAATTACAAAGATGTGTTAATAGAAATAAGTCCGGAACATGCATATAAAAAGTTATTAGAATTTGCAGATAATACAGCTATTATTACAGGTTCTTTCTATATAATAAGTCAGCTAAGACAAATTAAACCCGAGTTGCGCCATGCCACAAATTAAACTTATTGCAGCAATTGATTATAAACGAGGTATCGCAAGAGGCGGTCGAATTCCTTGGGATCTACCATCGGACAAAAAACATTGGCACAGCCATACCCTAGGCCAGACGGTTATCATGGGAGCAAATACTTACGAAAAGCTTAATAAAAAATTTCTATCACGTAGACAGCCCTTTGTGGTTACCCGTGATACAAAACCATTAGAGGTAGGAGAGATTATTAATAATTTACCAGCTTTTTTACAGAATATTAGAGATGATGTTTGGGTAATTGGTGGCGGTCAAATTTTTGAGCTTGCTTTACCGCACGCTACCGAGCTCTATTTAACACGCGTAAAAGGAGACTTTCAATGCGACGTCTTTTTTCCTGAATTTGAGCTTAAATTCAAATTGCAATCTCAGTCAGAAATCATGCAGGAAAATAATATAAATTTTCGTTATGAACACTGGGTTAAGTGAGAACAACTGTCGCGAGGCCTAAGAATACCAGGAAGCCTAGGACGTCCGTAGCGGTCGTAATAAATATAGTGGCCGATGCAGCTGGGTCCTTGCCAAGTTTTGACATAATGAGCGGTACGATTGTGCCAAAAAAACCGGCAACTACAAGATTGATAATCATCGCCATTCCCAAAATGAGAGCGATTTTGAGATCTTTATTGACCAGCAAGACTACGGTTGCCACTAAAACACCATTGATTATTCCATTTACTAGGCCCGCACCGACTTCATTACGTAAAGGTTTCCAAGCGGTTTTGAGTTCAATTTGTTTAAGCGCTATACCTCGCACCAGTACGGCCAAGGTTTGAGTCGCGGCGTTACCGCCCATACCGGCAACAATAGGCATGTAAACAGCAAGTAAGACATATGCAGATAAAGTTTCTTCAAACTGACTGACTACAAATGATGCTAAGAATGCGGTGGCTAAGTTAATAATCAACCACCGGTAACGGTTTTTGACCTTAAAGCGGGCGGAATCGGTTACACTTTCTTCTTCATGGATACCGGCGAAATCATATAGTGTCGAAGCCTCGCTTTCCTGCATCAACTTCAAAATATCATCGGAATAAATAATTCCCATAACATGTCCGGCGTCATTGAGCACAGCTACTTTGGCGTGCGGGTGAGTGGTGAACATATCCATAACTTCATTGTGGCGGGCCGCATAGGAAATTGAAGGTATACGTTTGACATACTTCTCAATTCGCTCGGATTTGCCGGCAAAGCCAAGTTCATGGCCAGGTAAAAAGCCGGCCAGTTTGTTTTCTTCCTTGATAGCCAGAATAACTGGCGGCCGGCCAGTGCGTTTTTCGTGTTCTTTGAATTTTTTTGCGACAGTCGCGACATTATTATCAATACTAACTTGAATATAGTCCAGCGTCATAAGGCCGGCGGCAGTCTCAGCGTCGAACTCGAGCAGGGTAGAGATAGAATCTTTCAGGTCTTGGCTGAGTAGCAGCAAAACTTTTTCGCGCTTTTTACGCGTTAAAATCTGCAAAAGGTCGGTCGCATCATCAGGATCCATAGAATGCAGTAGTTCGGCAACCACTTCTTCCGGGACGTGCATCAAAATATCTCGTCTAACTGTCCGAGTTAGTGAATTCAACAGTTCTATGCGTTTTTCGAGCGGCAAACTTAAGAAAAGTTCGACACGTTTATCTTTGCGGAAAAGTATGTCCGCTAAAATCATCGGATTGATTGCCGTGTTTAAGGACGTCGGAATCTTAATTTCCGGAATCTTAATGTCGATATCTTTGAGATCTTTAATGTCTTTAATTTCTGGAATTTTCATGACGCTTATCTGTTCTAAAGCGTTAGTGCTTTAGAACAAGTATAACAAGCTAAACCGAAAATACTAAGGCTGCTGTAAGTTGAAGTGACTATTTGCCTACGCCGGAAGTATCGAAATTAACTCTACTAACATAAACATTCCAGGCAGCTACTTGACTGGAACTGAGGTTTTTAGCTTTTTCTACGACGGCAGATATGTCCGTCTTTTTAATGGTCACGGACTGGCCGATATTTAGTTCTGGAGAGCCGGCATTACGTGCCAACACAGTTTCTGCATACACAATCCTAGCTTCACTTAGATCGCTGCTATGGGACTGTATAGCTTTACGGGCCATTTCGGTGTAGGAGTCGCCGCTTTGGGCGGTGTAGGAAAATTCATCACCCGTTTGGCCTTCTGATTCGTTGTTTGCAGCATCTTCATCTACGTTTCTTGGATCCGATGCTTGTTCGCCTTCTTGCTGCTCTTCGCTCTGCTGATCATCTTCGTTATTGGCCTGCTTAGTATTATCCTTTGATTGTAACCAGGAAACACCTAATATGGCGGCTATGATCGCTGCGATCACAAGGATCCTGGAAAGATTTCTATTCACTGCTACCCTCTCTTGCCCACCGCATTAAATAAGCTAATGCTTGATATTGTACAAGCACTTATGTTTAAAGAATAGTGTTTTTTTATCAATAATGTTTTTTAGGCACTAAATACAGGAGTGGTTGTGATCCAAGTTATTTTTGACGTACTGTGTCATAGAAACAAAACCGCCAATGGTCAAAGGTGCTACATTACAATTCTTTTTGGCGTTAGCAAGCGTAGCACCACTTGGGCGCCAATTAGGCAGGGCACGCAAGTTACTAGTACTTGAAATGTAGTTACCAGTAATTTCACCCCATTGATAGGCGGTAGAATATAGTCCCACTTTGCCGCCGTGATGCTTAAAGTAACTGGTCCAGCCTTCAAGGGCGGCAACATTACGCTTCAGTGCATCAGTCGAGCCGGTTTGCCAGGTGTTCATTGTCTCAACATCAAGCCACCAGGTGTAATCCTTGGTTAAAGTGCTTATTCCTGCAGTTTGGGCGGCAGATTTGAAATACGAATTGTCAGCCGCATAGGCTCGGTTCCATCCATACATCCAAGAGCAAGATAAATCATTTGCTCCTGTGCAGGTATTGCCATATGTATTCGTTGGGGTGTAGTTAGAAGCGTCAGTATTATTTGTCGGCCAAGTAGAGATTTCATTAATAAGTTCTCCAGGGTTTGCAGTGTTTACATATACTTGTACTGGAGGCTGGTTTGCGAGCCCAGAGGCTTTTTTAGCCCAGAGAAACTGCTGTGCCAAACAATCATTGCCGACTGCGGCCGTTCCACCATTTACGCCTATGACTGCAAAGGCATGGTTGGTGGGCAGGGTTCTGCCGCATTGGGGATACGATACGTCATAACCGATAAGCTCAGTGGTACCGCTTCCGCCAGGTCGCGATGGTTTATTTGAAGGAGCAGCGAGTGCCGCCGATGGCACGGTTATTGCAGCAAATACAAACATTATGGTGATATAAATAATTTTTCTCATAAGTAGCTTAAGTATATCAGACGTCTATTGCTGTAGTTATCAGATCGTTAATTTTTACAATTTGAAACTAGTCAGTTATTGCAAAAACAGAGGTAAAATGCTAAAATCCGACAGTTGCTTTACAAATTTGCGAGAGGAATCGCAAATTTAAGAGGAGGCGGCTTGGCCTGATAACCCTGCTAAGCCTAGGCAAATTAATTTTGGCGGCGAGTTGGCTATCAGGCCATCACACGCCGACGCGGGCCAGTAGCTCAGCTGGTTAGAGCACCTGCCTCTTAAGCAGGGTGTCCGGGGTTCAAGTCCCCGCTGGCCCTCCAA
>JALYQI010000021.1 GCA_030855955.1 bacterium
GACCGGTAATCTGCACGTACGCTGTCGTTAATGTACTTAAAGTTCTGGGAAACCGGTACGCCAGTGTAGACAATTTTATCCTTGGCATAGGCATATAACTCTGCCGGCATACCTGTGGCGTGCAAACTAGCCCATTTTGAAACTATACGATTGGCAAGACCGGGGATAGAGTCTGAGTCATGGGTTATGAACGGTATCCCAAGCCGTGATGCTGCTAGCCCTATAGGCACAGCCACAAAACCACCTTTAATCAACATGGCGTCAGGCTTTAGTTCTTTTAAAAGACGGCGGGCCTGGCGGTACCCAATTAGGGTACGGCCTGCATCGCGTACATTTAAAACCGGTGTTTTAATGTCAGTTAATTTTTCTTTAAGGGATAATCCGCTGTAACGGCGGTACTTACCAGCGCTCACTTGTAATACTCTATCGATTGCCTGATCTTCATGATACAGATGCACAAAGGCGGCGTTTTTTTCACACACGCCAACCAGTTCAATACCGGGATGAAGCAGTTTTAATTCATGCGCGACGGCTAGCAGCGGTGTAATATGGCCGCCGCTCCCCCCGCCGATAAGGAGAATCCTCATACGGAAGCTCTGCTCCTTCGTTTACTTTACTACCTAGTGCGCTGTAACGTGACACCTGAAATGCTATACCCAGTGCACCGGTCACGAACAGCAAGCTGGTACCACCATAACTTATAAACGGTAGTGTAATTCCCTTAAGCGGCAATAGTCCTATCATGGCTCCAATGTTAATAATCGCCTGCACTGAAAACCACGCCAGTATTCCTGCAATCAGAATCCTACTGAAGTCATCTGGCGCACATTCTATAATTTTAGTCAGCCTACTGTAGAACATAGCAAAGGCTGCCACAATAATCGAAACTCCAAAAAAGCCAAATTTTTCGGCTATGATGGCAAATATCGAATCATTTGCTGCCTCTGGCAAGTATCCATAGGCCTGAATACTCCGCGCCAAACCAAGCCCAAACATGCCGCCTGAGCCAACGGCAATAAGTGCCTGGCATGATTGATAGCCGGTGTTCTGACAGTCAGCTGTCGGATTTAAGAACGTTGCTACGCGATCTCGT
Source organism: bacterium (assembly GCA_030855955.1). GTDB lineage: Bacteria > Patescibacteriota > Saccharimonadia > Saccharimonadales > JACDBH01 > JALYQY01. Next base: position 1,094 of record JALYQI010000021.1, read on the forward strand.
CTATAACTAGATGTCAGGATCAACAAACTAGCACCAATCATTACAACACCACCGATAATAAGCAATTTTTTAAATGGTACTCCGGCCATAAACATCATAGCTGCAGCCATACCCAGCATCACGGCTGTCGAACCAAAATCACTCTGGAAAACACCGACCACGATTCCGACTAAAGCAAGACTAATTATTAACGGTTTTAAAGTGAGTTGTGTATCTCTGAGTTTACCCTCGCTCTTCCTTCGGGCTAAAAAGTCTGCCATCCATACCATTATGGTAAATTTGATAAGTTCTGCGGCTTGGAACGACACTCCACCAACTTGAATCCATCGATAAGCACCGTTCACCTCTTCACCGAAGAACTGCACAGCCAGTGCGGCAATAAGTGAAGCCACGATTAGAGGTTTCACCGCCTGTCGCCACCACTGGAATGGAACTTTAGATAGAACTATAAAGGCAATAACCCCCAACCCTATGGCAATTAATTGCTTAGATATATAGTAGCTTTCCGAAACACCTTGCAAAACACTCATACCCGGGCTAATAGAATAAACGACAATTAAGCCAATAGATAACAGGCCGGTCGCGAGTACCGGAAGCCAATAATCGGGACGATGCCGTCGCCGTGGCGTGTTAGTTGGTTGCCGCCTCTGTGCTAACGTGCTCATAATGGCCTACTTAATATATATACGATCAGACCAATCACCCCCATTACTTGTCCCACCACCCAAAAACGCATAGTTACTTTTGTTTCTTCCCAGCCGATTGCTTCAAAGTGATGGTGTATTGGGGCTATCCGAAAAATCTTGCGTCCTCGGCGAATTTTTTTAGAAATAATTTGCAGCAAGCTGGATCCAGCCTCGACAACAAAGATAAAGCCAATAATCGGTAATATCAACACCGTATCGGTCAGCATAGCTACTACGCCCAAAGCCGTTCCTAATGCGAACGACCCAACATCACCCATAAAGAACCGTGCTGGATAAATATTGAACCATGTGTAGCTGAGCAATGCACCAACAATCGTTAAGCAAAAACCTGCTATTCCATAACGGCCTTCCAAAAATGCAATGAGGGCATACATGGCAAACGCGATCGCTGCTAGACCTCCCGCTAAACCATCTAAACCGTCGGTAATGTTGACAGCATTGGCGGTAGAAACTACTACCAGTACAAAAAGCGGCACAATCAGCCATCCAAGAAATAAGGGTGAATCAACAAAAGGTATATTGATGGCAGTAACATCAAGTTTGTAATAGAACCACCATCCACCGATTAATGCTACCATAATGATAAGGAACATTTTAATTTTCGCTCGCATGCCTGCTATTCCGCCGGTACTACCAATATTCAAGAAGTCATCAAATAGTCCGATCAATCCCGCACCGACCATAGCAGCCAGTGGCAGCCAGGTTTCTGAACGGCTTAGATTACCGGATATGGTTATCATAGCTATAGCCAGCACAAAAATAACTCCCGCCATAGTTGGGATATGACGACGGTGCTTAGCACCGTGCAAAGCCTGATACACACTGGCTTTCTCACCTGTCACGGCTTCCGCACGCGGTTTTTTCCACCACTGATAGGTATACGCAAGAGTCGTATAAATAGGCGTCAATAACATGCTTAAGAAAAAGCTTGCAAAGCTTAACAAGACTATTCGGACTAGGGTTTCCTGTTCGACGACAATGTTAATAGTTTCTTGCATGTTTGTTCCGTTATTTTCTTATATTTATTGTACTATTATTGTCTCTTTGGTGTAACCCCAAAATTATCTAGTAACATGTGGGCTATGTCTTTAAATAATGGCGCAGCAGCAACATAACCGGCGTTGCCAGGAATCTTTGGCTCATTAACCCGCACCACTATCACGTATTCAGGTCGATCACCTCCTATGAATCCTGCGTACGTGCCGTTAAATCGATCGGTATAATATAGGCCCGTATCAAGGTTTGCGATTTCTGCAGTACCGGTTTTGCCTCCTAATACATAACCACTACGCTGTATACCAGGCACATTGGCATTGGCAACCTCCTCGAGCAATCGCACCATCTTATCAGAAGCATCTTTACTAATAACTCCCCTGCTCTTCACCACAGGTGCCGTTGCCCGGGAATCACCGTTTATATCGCGGACGTTATCGACCAAACGTGGCTGATAAAAGATTCCTCCGTTGATTATGCTGCTATAAGCTGCGGCCATCTGTAATGGTGTTGCTGTCATACCTTGTCCGAAAGCAGTATTGGCGTATGTGACATTAATACCTTGATTATTTTCTTCCGGACTCGGAATAAAACCTGCGGCTTCACCCGCTTGCTCTACTCCTGTCGTCTGTCCTAAAAAATAATGTTTCGTCATATAAGAATGCCAGGTCTGACGGGCTCTTTGGTTGATATCACCTTGTCCAATTTGCTTCAATAACCAGACAGCACCGGTATTAAGCGACTCCACTAAAGTAGTCCGCGTTGTCTGAGTGCCTTGGCTGCTATGAACGTCGGTGATACGATGATCGCCGATCACTACATAGCCTTCGTTATAAAAAGCGGTGTCTGGTCCGACAACTCCGTGATCAATAGCCGCTGCCACAGTCAGTGATTTCATAATTGAACCGATTTCCAGTGGCGCCGTGACAGCACCATTCGATAAGGCACTTAGATCTTTAAGATTATTTATTTCCGCCGGATTATACGTTGGATAATTAGCAATTGCTCTAATAGCGCCGCTATTAGGATCCATAATCAGTGCACTGCCTGATTTACTTTCAGCACGTTTTAAACCCGCCCTTAAAACCTCCTCCAGTTGGCGCTGCATGCCTATATCTAGTGTAAGTGTGACAGCTTCACCCGGTTCGGCTTCTGTGACAATGTTTTCAGGGTTGGAAACAAGTGGTACACCCCGGGCATCGGTTATAGCTTTCAGCTCACCGGGTTTACCGCGTAGTTTCTCGTCATAAGCCTGCTCAAAACCATATTGGCCCCGCCCTTCATCGTTCACGAAACCCAAAACTTGAGCCGCCAAACTGCCTTGCGGATAAGTCCGGTACGAAGCTTCCCTTGTACCAATACCGGCAATATCAAGTTCTGTAATTTGCTTATGCTGTTCTTCGCTCAATTTTTTTGCTAAAACCACATAACGTGTGTCAGGCGATTTTAGTTGCTCGATAATTTTAGTGCTATCTCCACCAATCACCCGGGCGATATCTACGGCATGTTTTTCCGGCTCTTTAACATACACTGGATCAGCAAAGAGCGTATATTTAATTTCATTCAGCACTAGTGGTGTCGTCTGCGAACCGTTATGAGCGGATATAACTCCTCGTTCAGCGGGTATTTGATACTCTTTAAGTTGGGAGTTTAAAGCCGCTTTAGCATAGTAATCATGTCTAATAACCTGCAGGTAAAAAAGTCGCAGTATAAACACAGCCGACACTAGAAGTAGTAGCCCGTAGATTATACGAGCCCGTTTGGCATGATCGTAACGGATTGGTGGCGGTCCGCTACCATTGCCTTGGTATCGTGGCGGATTTATGACTGGCAAGTCTTTGATGCCCTTTCTAGAGCGAATTATTCTTGAACAACACTGCTTGGTGCTACAGAAACCATGTTTTTTGACACGTCACTGTTTTTAGCGCGTTCGAGCGACTGCAAGCGGGCAGACGCGACTTCGAGCTCGTCGTGCTCGGTCTGAAGCGTCGAGGCTTCGCTCCGCAGTTCATTTATCTTATAACCGAAAGCGTTAGTTTTGGTAACCTGCGTGAGATACAGCAGCCCCAAAATGCAGCCCAGGATTATAAGTATAATCGTATTGCTCACAGGACCAAAACCTCGATTCTCGCGTTTGAACGCAACAGCATTTTGGCCTCTGCGGGCATAGCTCTGGCGACTCATCGCCAGTGAGCTGGAATATGTCATAGGCGTTTAATTGTCCCCTTCTCTTCCGAAGGAGTGCTTTTACTATTTTGCTTTACAGGTCTTCTAAAAGAAGTGCAGCTGATTACCTCTCCAGGCCGTCCCGGAAAACCCGGGACATTTGGCCTGAAGTATGAACGATAGAATCAGAGTACTCTGACTTTAATCCTATACGCTCTGGAGCTGCTTTTAACCTGTATAGGCATAATTTTAAGCATCTCCTTTCTTTTGTGTGTTTATTTTTGCAACGGCTCGTAGTTTTGCACTACGCGCACGCGGATTGGAAACTAATTCCTGGTGGCTTGGCGTGAGGGGCCGTTTGGTAAGTAATCGGAATTCGGTATCATAGCGTTCGCCTGCATGATCTGCAAAGCAAAGTTTAACGATCCGGTCTTCCAGACTATGGAAAGATATGACGGCTAAGCGCCCTCCCGGGGCCAGCAAATCCATGAATAACGGTAACGCTGTTTGGACCAGTCGTAATTCGTCATTCACCGCAATACGAAGCGCTTGAAAGCTTCGCGTCGCGGGGTGGACTCTACTGTGCCCCGGCCAAGCTAGGGCAACGATTTCAGCTAATGCACGGGTTGAATGAATTGGCCTGTTTGCAACCAATAATTCACTTATCTGCCGAGCTTTTGGCTCTTCACCATACACGCGCAGAATTTCCTCCAAGTCTTTCGATGAAAAAGTGTTTACCACTGTTCCCGCCGTTAGTTCCTGGCGTTGGTCCATACGCATGTCTAGATCTGCATCAAAGCGAAAACTAAACCCACGACTCGCTGTATTAAGGTGCGGTGACGACACGCCCAAATCCGCCAACACAATATCGAACGTACGTTCTTTCTGTAAGAGATCCTGGGCTGCGGACAAAAAATCCTGGTGGATGATCTGTACGCCACTACCCTGGAATACGTTTGTAAGCTGGTCGATCGCCATCTGGTCTCTATCGACCAGTACGGCGCCTTCCGGCATTAAGGTGCGTTCCAATACTGAGTGAGCGTGCCCACCGTACCCGGCCGTTACGTCGAGGTATCTCTGCCCCGGCTTAGGGTCTAAAATTGCTAGGACGCTCTGCTCCATGACTGGAATATGTGTAATCTTATTTGTGTTTTTGTTTTTGTGCATGTTTTGCTTTTTTTGTTTTTGCAAGGTCACCGAACCAGCAGCCAACTGTTTGTTTTTTGTGGTTTTTGTTTTTGTTGGTGACGAATACTTTTCAAACGGTTAAAAAGATTTACGAGAGCCGGTTTTGGACCGTCTAAGTTCTTCTTAACCTCAAAGTATTCGTCTTAAGTTTTGAGAGACTTATTGTGTGAGGTGGAGTTTTGGGAGGTGTTTTTAAAGTAAGGTGCAAGGGTTTTTAAAAGTGGTGCCCCAAGGTGCCACTTATTGGCTGCCGATTCGCTGACCTCGAGTCGGTTTATAGTGCTGAATGCTCGATGCCCGGATTGTTAATGTTCTAGCCTGCTGGAATTATTCAAGTTTGGCTTGAATACGCCAGTAGCGCCCTGCACGGACCGCCTCGATATCACGCTTAATGCGTGCATAGTCTAGGTGGTGTTGCTCAAAGGTAATTCTTCCCTGCTTCTCGTCTATGCGAGACTCGACCCGGCCCATCCGGAATTGAACGTTTAAGTCGGCCGTTTGCTCGTCCAGGATATTTCCTTGCAGCTTCGGTTCAACGTCGTCGTCCCATACCGCTTTCGGGTAGAGATGCAGATAGTTTTTAAAACCTCGAGTTACGACTACTCCGTTTTTAAACTCGCTACGAAGCTCGGTTGGTATAGTCAACCGCCGCTTATCGTCGAGTTTCCTTTCGAAATAGTCCACCTATCGGTCCTTTTATATGTGTTAACTTAGTGGTTTTTGTTTTTTTAGTAACTAGGGTGCTGTTTTGGCTACCCACATTTACCCACTACAAGCAGCATACTCCCCACACTTACCCACATGCAAGCGTTTTATAGCTGAAGGCTCCTTTATTCAACGCCTTTATCCACACCCTAGAACCGCTTGTGTATAACTACGCTATATATAGTGTTTCAGCTTACTTTCATCACACAACTGCAAAATATAAGAGCGCGGATTGCTCCGCGCCCTTATATCTAAGCAGGTAATCAAATATTTGTTAACTATCAGCTCGTTCGTCTATATTACGAGGGATAAGCAGTTCTTGGCCTATTAACAGAGTCGAGGAGCCGGCTTGTTCCACGAGCTCATCCTGCATTTCCCTTATATCGTCCCTGTAATTATTCTCATCTTTTTCACGCTCTGCAATAGACCAAACGCTTTCACTTGGCTTAACAGTTACAACTTCATAGTCCGAAGGATCAGCATCACTACCTGGATTAAAAGTAGGCGCATTAGGTCGATCGTCATCGAAGAAACTTACAACGCCGTCTACTACTGGGGTAGCAATTGGAGCATCTATAGCTTTCCCTGCTCCAAGTAAAGATAAAACACCGGCAGCAGTTACAGCAATACGACGCTTCCGATAAATTTCCGGTGATAGCCGATTACTGACAGGTGCGTCATGATTTATCTCAGATAACTGGCTGAAGACATTACGTGAGTCAATTTGTAACTTTGTAGGTTCTGTGATCATACTAAGACATTATACATTATGTTTATGCTTATGTCAACTGTAGTTTATAGTACTACTCGTGTTTAATCTTTGCCAATGTTCGTGCCCACCAGACTGCGCTTGGTCTTACTAAACGTTTCATATCCCTGTTACGATCCACCTTGATCAGCCCGAATTTTGGCCACCAGCCTTGATGCCACTCAAAATTATCAAGCAGACTCCAGTGCAAATAACCGAAAATATCCGCTCCGGCTTGTCGGGCTGATACTAGCGCACGCATAGTCTCTTCTAGCCACCATTGCCGGTACTTATCCTCACTATCGGCCACACCGTTCTCGGTAATCATTATCGGCTTGCGATATCGAAGCCACACTTTCACGCACACTTCGCCGATGTTTGCAGGCTCCATATACCACCCCAAATCACTTACCGGCTGGGGTGGATTGTGCTGTTTAAGGCCATCGAAATAATTGGTGAAGTAGTGATTAATTGCGATGTAATCAAGTTGGTTGCGTGTCAAGTTATAAAATAAATAATTACCGAAATAATCCGCGCCCCACACGGCGAGCCTGCTGAGCCAATTCAACTTTTTAGGTGCGTTGTGAGCAAACTGCACGGCTGCACTAACCCATAAGTTATGGTTGCGCTTTTTTAAGATCTCATAAGCTCTTTTGTGAGCCCGGACCAACCAAAAGAATGTCATAGCCCGTCGCCATTTCGACTGATACGGCGGTACTTTTACGCCTTCATTAAAATCACTATAAAACGGATAGACATTGGGTTCATTAAGAGTAATGACATACCGGATATCATCACCAAATTCTTGGGCTATTTTTTCTACATATCGTTCAAAATAAACCACGTTCTTGCGTTTGCCAAAACCACCCAGCTCATCAAACCACACGGGGTGTGTCCAATGCCATAATTTTATCACTGGCTCTATACCCGCGGTCTTCATTTCATTTAAATAATTATGATAACGGTCAATGGCCTTTTTATCCCACACGCCCTGATCTGGCTCAACCCTACTCCACTCAATACTGAAACTAAAGGCATTAAGATTGAGTTTTTTTAGGATTCGAAAATCTTCTTTGTAGCGCCTAATGTGATCAACTCCTTTGCCCGATACATAATTTTCCGGATCTTCAGCCTGATTTTTAATATCGAGCCAGCTTGGCAGCCAACGCAAACGATTAGCCGCGTCCTTGGCCATATCAGCAGCGTTGTCTAATTCCCACACAGTCCACTGGTCAAAGTTACCCCCTTCAATCTGATGTCCCGCCGTCGCCGTCCCCCATAAAAAATCCTTCGGAAAACTATAGGTATCAAATTTCTTTTTCCCCTTGGGTATTTTCGAGTCCATAAGTTCTGCTTATTGTAGCAAATTACCTTTTATATCCCGGCTATAGCTTTACTTCTTTAAGACAATATCTTCGCCGAAGTGTTTCTTTAGGCGGGCACGGATAGAGCCCGGGTGGCGACCCATGAGTTTGCTAAGCGTACTTAAACCGTTTTCAGCTGAAAATAATTTTACGAGTTTGTCATCTTCGTTTTCGTGCCAAGGTTTGTAAGCATTGGGATATTTCTCGCGCATTTTGTCCAGTTTGTCGCTCCAACTGGTTTTGGAGATTGGCTTAGCATTTACCGGGCTCGCTTTACGAAATACCTCTTGCTCCTGCCATTGCGCAATAATGTCTTTACTTTTTTCAAGTAAAGCATCGCTGCTACTTAGAAACTCCTTATCGAGTTCCCGGGCTGCCAAACTTGTTCTTAGCGCCATACCGTTCATGCCGTCTAGTATCAACGACTCTAATCCCCGCACCCGGCTCAGCGCCACATATCCCATGCCCTCTACAAAAGCCTTACTGAGGTCAATTTGGGCTGCATCCAGGGTCATACCTTGGCTTTTATGAACCGTGATTGCCCAGGCCAGTCGCAGCGGTAATTGCGTTACAGTTGCCCGCCGTTTATCACCGTCAACCAGTTCCCATGTCTCTGGCTTGATAGTTACTTCCCGGCCATTCAGAAGTTTCACGACTGGGTAATTACTGTGAGATTCAAAATCCTCTACAACTCCCAAGGATCCATTAAAATATTTTTTATCCTGGGAATTTTTTATACACATAACGATTGCACCAAGCTTGAGCCGCAATGTCGCAGGTGCGAGACATGATTTCATTAATGATTCGACAAACTGCTTCCGGCCACTTGTTTCCATCTGAAATGTCATTTCCTCCTGATCAAGCTCCTCAAGATGTCGATGATTTATTGTATCAACATCTATATTCGTAGTGAGTAACCTGGTACGAGTGGTAAATGCATCGGCTACAGCTTGCCCGCGCGTCTGTAATAAATCTAGCTGGCTACGCGTCAGCTGCCCAGCCCTAATGCCGTTTAATATATTTGCATAGGCATCATCTTCAGAGTGGCGGAACTGCTCCCGTAAATAACAGATTTCAAACATCCCACTTTGCCAAGACTTTGCATTGGTTATAAAACCTCCCTGTTTACTATCGCGCCAATTAACTGGAGGAAGCTGAAAAAAATCACCGCACAATACCACCTGCAAACCACCGAACGGCCTGTCACCGCCACGGATTGTTCGCACAATCTCTTCGATCATATCTAATCGGTAATCATGCAGCATGCTAATTTCATCGATAATAAGTAGGTCTGCTTTTCCTATCAGGTCAGCCCGTTGTTTACTGAGTTTATGAAAGAACATGCCATCCAGTCCCTCTCGTATTCCCATTCCTGACCAGGCGTGAATAGTGGCTCCGTTCAGATGCGTTGCTGCCAGCCCAGTCGTTGCTGTTACGGCCACACTTTTGCCGCTCATTCGAGCACGTTTGATAAAGCGATTTAATAAATGAGTCTTGCCTGTACCAGCCGCACCGGTCAAAAGTACCGACTGGCCGGATTCCAAAATAGCCAAAGCCTCGTCTTGAGTCATATCAAAAAGTCTAACGTTTTATTAGACGGTTGTCTGTTGTTTTTTACGGCTATCTGTATCTATTGGACGCATTTTGGATTTTTTCTTATAGTTTGGATACTGCAATTCCTGGCGTTTTTGGTCCAAACGGATAATGTATCTTTCGTAAGGTTTAAGTAGGCTGGAATACTGCCAGTTAGGAGTAAGTAAATGCAGCAGTTTATTATGTTGATCGAGATATTCGATCAATGTATAAAAATCTCCATCACCAGATACTAGCACTGCCTTGTGATAATTCTTGAGTTCTTTCATAACGTGCAGGACTAGATCGGCGTCGATGTTGCCCTTCACAGCCCGTTTCTCTTCCGGCTTAGCATTTTCATCCATTTCTTTGGACGCTTCGGGATCATCAGTATTAAACATTTCGAGGGTTGGTTTGAGCACAACTAGATATCCTTGTGAATGTAGTTGGTCGTATAACTTTTCATAATCCGGCATGTAGCCTATAAACATAAAAGCTTTTTCGACATTATACCGATCACGCAAAAACTCGCGAAATTTTTTCCAGTCCATTTTCCAACCCATCTTCTGGGTGCCAAGATTTAAGTTTTGACTATCAATGAAGGCATAATTAGCCAGTTTTGGTCTAGTTGTTTTCTTTCTAAACGGTCTCATCTAAGACCTAGTATACCTGATGTTAAGGCTTTAGCAGGCCGATAATTAGAGCCATAAACATGATAGTGACGAATTCATAACCAATACTTAGTAGTGTTAATTTTTTGCGGCGGCCTTCAAACATATCATGGGTTACAAAGCGCCCTGCAGTAAAGCCAAGCCATACCCAGAATGCCGTCGTTAGAGCGTCTTGCAAAAAGCTGTTACCAAAGAATTGGTTTGATAAGTAAGTAACGTGAGCCAGCACATAAGCTGTGATTAAAGAGATAACAAACGTGCTACCCATAAACATGAACGTGTCGCTACTAGAGACTTTCTTGTTCATATTAACCTTGGCCAAGGCAGCCCATGTGTTACCAAACACATCTTTGGCATACCATATACCGCCAACCACCATCGACGACAGCCCAGCTAAAAACACCGCTAGATAGTTTATTTCTACGTTCATCACTTCGCCTCCTATTTATAGTTAAAGTATGCGCCCGGGCATAAAACTCCGCAACAACAATTGGCCTAGCGATATTCTGGATTTTCATATCCAAAGCGCTGGCCTTTTTCCCATGCGCTTATTTGGTTACCGTAAGCCGGAACACCGCCATTATTCTTGAGCATTGAAGCCAAGTGCATCAGGTTCCATGTCATAAAAGTCGTGTTTCGGTTGGTAAAATCACTTTCAGGGCCACCAGAATCTTTGTCCAGATAGCTCGGGCCTGGGCCAATTTCACCGATCCAGCCGGCATCAGCCTGAGGCGGAATGGTATAGCCGACATGCTGCAGGCTATATAAAACGTTCATAGCACAATGTTTGACGCCATCCTCATTGCCTGTAATCAAGCAGCCACCTACTTTACCATAAAACGCATATTGACCCTGATCGTTTATTTCAGACGAATTACTATATAGCCGCTCAATAACCTGCTTCATGACTGAGCTATTATCGCCTAACCATATCGGGCCCGTGAGCACCAAAATATGGGCAGCTTTGACTTGTTCATAAACCTCCGGCCATTCGTCCTTGTCCCAGCCATGTTCACGCATATCTGGATATATGCCAGTTGCGATATCATGGTCGATAGCGCGAATTTCTTCTACTACCACACCATGTTTTTTCATAATATTAACGCTAGTTTTTGCTAAGCCTTCAGTATTACTTAATTCTGGTGACTTTTTCAATGTACAGTGTATAAACATGGCCTTTAAACCCGTGAAGTTATATTTTCCTGCCATAGCCCCTCCTTAAGATAGTCTAAGTATAGCTCAAATAGCCCTTATAAAGTTACGGAGTAATGCTTAATCATCGCAACGCTTCACTGTATAGTTTGCATTGATACCGTTGGCTTCGTTAACTTCCCATGGATAAACTATCCAAGCATCCGTTGTTATTCCATACCAATCGGGTTTATATCCAGTCGTGCTTCTTTGCGGCTTATAGTGTAGAGCTCCGCTTCTAATCAAACCTGCACCCGCCAACTTCAAAAGTTGTGATGCATGTGCTATGGTCTCACCACTATCACACACTTCTTCAATAATTAATAAATCTTTACCATCAACTTCTTCTAGAGACGGCATTTGTCCGTACTGAAATACTTCTTTTCTCTCAGTTACCCCATTATCGTAAGATGTCATGCACATATGCAATATATCAGGTGCTAAAAATCCAAGTTCCCTGGATACGATGTTGGCTACATAATAGCTGCCCCTGGGGATTACTACCATTGCATCAAATTGTTCACCTCTTCTGGATGAATCGGATCGGATTACTTCAGCTAGATTTCGGCTCAAATCATAAACACTGTTCCAATTTTCACGAAGAGCACCAAGAGGAAAACCATCGTAGCCTAGACTTGGAGCTTCGCTAATACCCTGTAGAACCTGAATTTCTGTTTCTGTTTGATCCATTAACTTAAGTGTAACAAAGATATTTTATTTAGCTAAGCCCAGAAACCGACACGCGCTTTTGTTCGGTTGTATCGCGGTCACGCACTGTAACCGTGTTATCTTCGAGTGTTTGAAAATCTATAACAACACAATTCGGCGTACCAATTTCATCCTGGCGACGATAGCGCTTACCGATATTGCCATTGTCATCCCACATCACAGCCCCGTATTTTTGCTTCAATACTTGATAAACTTCACGAGCTTTGTCGACAAGCTCCGGCTTGTTCTTAAGCAGTGGCGAGACGGCGTACTTATAAGGCGCTAATTCTGGTTTGAGTTTTAACACGACACGCTTGTCGCCGTTTATTTCTTCCTCATGATAGGCGTTAACTAGTACTGCCAGGAACATTCTTCCTACGCCAACCGAGCTTTCGATTACGTATGGTAAATATTTTTGTTTTGATTCTTCATCAAAAAATTGCAGATCTTTACCACTGACTCGGGAATGATTACCTAAGTCAAAATCCGTCCGATTATGTGTACCCCAAAGTTCTTTGAAACCTTGTGGAAATTTAAAATAAACATCATGAGCGGCTGCTGCATAATGTGCCCGCTCGTTTTTGTCGTGTTCATGCCATTGCAGGTTTTTTTCGGAAATGCCTAACCGTTCAATTAAGAATCTCCAAGCGAAGTCCCGCCATTGCTCATATTCTGTGTCCTGTGTATCGGCCTTGATAAAATACTGCATTTCCATCTGCTCTAATTCCCTGACCCGGAAAATAAAGTCGCGTGGACTTATTTCATTCCGAAAAGCCTTGCCAATTTGTGCGATTCCAAACGGGAGCTTAGCGCGCATAGTTTCGCGAACATTTTCGTAATTAGTAAATATAGAGCCAGCGGTTTCAGGACGTAAGTATGCCACGGATGAATCATCCTCTATCGGGCCAATCCAAGTTTTCATCATCATATTGTAGTAACGAGGTTCAGTTAGTTCATTCTTGCCACAAGTCGGACAAACCTTATCCTTCAAAAGTTGTTTAAGTTCCTGCAAGTTGGTGGAGTCCGTGCCGGCAAGATGATCAGCCCGATGTCTAGCACCACAGTTTTTACAGTCAACAAGTGGATCTGTAAAACCGGCAACATGTCCACTAGCCTCCCATAACTTCGGATTTTGTATTATTGCTCCATCGACACCAAAGATATTATCGTGTTCCCTGACCATAGACTTCCACCATTCCTGCTTGAGGTTGTTGATTAGTTCAACCCCCAATGGCCCATAATCCCAGAAACCTGCCAGACCTCCATAAATTTCACTGGCTTGAAATACAAAACCCCGGCGCTTAGCCAGAGAAACAATGTCATCCATTTTTACTTCGCTCATTACCTGTTAAGTATACAGATAGCGACGAGAAATTTATAGGGGTTTAGGAGGCTAACGAGGATTAGGAGGCATATTGAGAGCTTTGCGCACTTGTTCCCGCTTATTATTTGCTGCTTTTACATCATCAAGAGAAATTACATTGTCAGCAGCACGGACTACAGTTCCACCGACTCCTCTGATTCTAGAGCCGAGTGCAATATTATCTATATTACGGCCAAACTCCATTCTCATAATATCAACATTTTGAGACGCGTCTTCGGCTGCCTCTCTTACGGCTTGTTGACCTCGGTTTACCTCGGCTTCATCTACTCCCGTAGGCCACGCCTGGAAATGATTGGCAATTTCGGCTGTTGTTTGTGTAATGGTTTGTTCTTGTTGGTTGCTCATATGTTTGTATTATTTATTAATAAGCTCATTATAGCAAACTTAAGCATATTTGTCAATTATAAAACCGTACCAAATACTTTACTGCAAGTATTGCCCGCGCAGGTTGCGCGCCAGCGGTAAAACTTCATTCGAGTAGCGTTCGATATCCTGCACCGCGGACATCGTTTGCGGTGGGTTGTGCGCAAACAAGCGCAGCAATTTTAGATGATTTTTATTAAATGGCCCCTCTTGCTTTGCGACAAAAGATACGGCTTCAAAATTAAATTCGTATTGCGCTGATTCGTCCAGTGTGTTGCCCTGATTATCGACACTAAACTGCGGTAATTGTCCCTGTAGCTGGATTACCCGCATAGTAAAAGATAGCTCTGTGACTACCAAGGGCACCGAGCTATTATTGAGTGCTGCCAAAGATTCATTGAGTACTACAAAATAATCACTGCCAGACGAATCTTCAATGGTTTTATCAATGGTTTTTATAAAGCTGTAAGCCATTTCAGTACGGGATAGATCTTTTACGATTTCGCCGTAGTGGTTAATTAAGCGGGTGGACACAATCGTATCAATATCACCTCTGCCCTTTATAAAGTGTAGTTCCGATATACTAAATAGTTCGATGCCGCCAGCAAGTTTGCTTTTCTGCTTACGGACGCCCTTGGCTATGACACGGATTCTGCCGTAATCAATTGTAAGAAAAGTGATAATACGATCGGCTTCACCGTAATCAATACGCCGTAAAATAATGCCTGTCGTCGTCAGACTTTTCATAATTGTGAGGGAGTTGTAACGGGCATCTGCAAGGCTGCAACATGGCTTTTCAATCGCTTTAATGACGTTTCTGGCTTATATAGGAAATGCTGTACGCCTAACTCATCAAGCATTTTATCGCTAACTGCTAACTGACTGCGTTGTAAGCGACTTAATATTATTACTGGTATATCTTGCCATTCAGGATATGAACGAAGTTCATACAAGAATTCGATACCGTTATGGGCAGCTAGTAAAAGCTCAGTAATAATTAAATTAGGTTTAGAGAAGTCGGTTTTAAAAATAGCCTGTTGACCAGTCTGGCACCACTTAATCTGATACCCGTGTTTTTTTAGATATTTAGAGTATTGGTCACCTAGGATATGATTTGGCTCAAGTAATAGAACATACGACATAAGCTTTATACCAAACTTAGTTGGCGGCTTGGAATAAGCGTAGCAGCAAAGCCATAGTACCCATTATTGCGTGTGACCCTGAGCGGTGTATGCAGTCTCGTAAATAATGAATCGGCTATAAATATTCCCGAGCCATTATTGCTATCCAAAGCAGAAAAAGGCTGGTGCGAAAAACCTACCAAAGTTTTGGCTTGACTCAGCATAGATTTGGTTATTGGTTTGTTCATATATATTCCCGTACGAAATCCTTTGGCTGTCCGCGAAACAGCCAAACGTACCTTTGGCACGTCCTTGCTTTTATGTTTTGTACAAGTTTCAATCACACTATAGCCAAGGCTTATCAGAGCCGCAAGCATAGCCTTACGATGCCCCATAACTGGGCCGTATCTACCTTCTACTGATAGTTCCAGTTTGCAGCCGTTTGCGTTGGCATATTCGTTAAGACTATTGGCAGCATCATATAACACCGCACTAATAGAAACTGATTCAAGCATTGGCGTTGCTTCACGCTGTAGCTCGACACTCAATAAATATCCGTCTATCAACTGAAGAGCGGATTTGCTTGTTACAGTAATCTCCTGGTGTATTCGTTCGATTTCTCTCCTGTTGGGACTTGCCTGTAACAATTCGGCTGCATGAGCAATCTGCACAAAGGGAGTTTTAACTTGTTCAGCTAGATTTATAAACAAAAGATCAGCCTGGGCAGGAATTTTATTGCCATTCTTAGGTGCCTTATTCAAGCCGAGTACCATCCACGCATGCCGTCAGTATAGCATAGCTAAAGGCTACGGAACGAAGCTAAGCTGCGACAAAATCTTGGTAAAATCGCCCCTGAAACTGTCACCCTCGGTCCATATTTTTATAGTCTTATCCCGAAGCGGCAGGACGATCATGACACCTTGTTTGTTTTCATCAATCTCACCCTCTACTCTGGAACCCAGCACACTTTTTATCTTAGGCGCACGATAGGCCGAGACCTTGACATCGCCCGAGCCTGCAGCACCTTGTACACCACTCATATAATTATCGTAAGGGGTGCTTTCCACTTCGAACCTTAACGCAAAAGATGTTTCGGATTCAATATCTGGCACAAACTTAGGATGAAAATATCCTACTACCGAACTGCTGTCCGAGTTACCCTCATCAACATAAGCGCTCCAAGTTTTTGGATAGGTCAAGCGCACCGTACCGAAGGCTATTGGCCCCTGATAAGTCCGATAGGGCGATTTTTCGCGTTCCGTAAACTCAGATTCTTTTTCTGCGCTTAGTTTATCCTCGGCCGCCGCAACGGCTTCTTGGATTTTAGCATCGACATTATTTTTGTAATCTTGGCGCCCCATGTATGCCCAAGCACCAAAACCGATACTTCCTGCTAACAAAAAAAACACCAATATAAAAGGTATTAACAGCGACCCCTCTTGATTAAGCTTATGCATATTACTTCAATGTTAGCATATTGACTGTTACTTGTATAAGAATTGTGAGTTGCCGGGCAATAGACTTGTATTAAACTTTTTCGATGTCCGGATATTGGTACAGATATAGCCCGTTTCTGTCTGTTAAATAAGATTTGTCAGGGATTTTAAACGCAAAGCTTACCAGTCTAATTGGACCGGTAGCTTCCGAAACGATTTTCTTATGCAAATTTGGCATATAGCGATCAAGCAAAAAGACGTAAATCCCGTCGCATACCGGCAGCGGCTTACGCCAGAAATTTGCCCACTTAATTGTAATTAACCCTTTGTATCGCCGCGACAATACCCAGCTATAAAGAACCAACAAAGGATTCAACTCATACCCGATACTTTTTATGTTAAGCTTGGCGGCGGCTACCAACATCCGGCCGTCCCCGCTGCCAAGTTCAACCAAAATCTGGCCGGGTTTAAGCGCTAATAAGTCTAATGCTTCTTGCTGTTGCTGCTTTAGGGTGGGTAAATAGGGCGCGCCAAATAGTAAGACAAAACTGAATAAGCCTAAGGTAATTGCCACTGCCAGATATACCCAGTTCATATTTTTAGGTTTCTGTAAAAGTTTGTTTTAATTTAGTAATTTTATTTTGTGTATTTTGTAATCTTTTTTGCAATTCAGCGGCTATTTGCAAGCCACGCTCATACTGCTCTGAGGCATTATCAATCTTCACTTCTTCTGATTCAAACCATGCAATGATAGATTCTAATTCTGCTTGCAGCTCAGCCGTCGTGTGTTTCATATGTCTTATTGTACCGTAGCTTTGGTATCACCATCGGCAAAACGTATTGTAATGTTGTCTCGCTTCTTCAATACAGAAACTTTACTTATAGCTGTTTTATTACGGTACACGATACTATAGCCGCGTTTCAAAATTGCTTGGGGGCTTAGTGCTTCCAAGGTACGAACAAGAAATAAATTGGTATCGAGGGCTTTTTGGATAATACCTGCGGCTTGTTCGTGGAGTTCTTCCAATTGTAAACCAATATCATTTTTTTGCCGTAGTAAAGCATTTTGAACAGCGCCATCTAGATCTGCAACAATATAATTAAGCTGCGTTAATATATCCCGGCGATCAGGAACCAGCAACTCAGCCGCATTACTAGGTGTACTGGCTCGTTGGTCAGCAGCTAACTCTGCCAACGAAACATCGATTTCATGACCAATCGCCACCAGAGTTGGTATTCGGCTGGCTGCTACAGCGCGCGTGACTTGCTCAGAGCTAAATGCTTGCAGATCATCGGCACTGCCTCCACCCCGGATCAACACCAACACATCTGCAACTAAAGCCTGTTTACTTATCCACTCAATTGCTCGGACTATTTGACCAACAGCCGATTCGCCCTGCACAGTAACGTCTGCCAGTTCAATTTTCATACCGCCGTAACGAGCCGACAGTACTTTTATAAAATCTTTATATGCCGCCGATTCACCTGAAGTTACCAGCGCAATTCGTTCCGGTGGATATGGCAGTTGGCGCTTTCTGTCTACGGCAAATAAGCCTTCTTTTTCTAAGCGGGCCATTAATAAATCACTGGCTTTTTTAATTGTACCCTCGCCACTGAATTGTAATGACTGAAGATTGAGACTAAAGCCAAATTGAGGGTGCAGCCTAGGAGTCGCTACAACTCTTAGCATCATGCCATCCTCCACAGGCGCCGGGAGCATATACACCGTACCAAAACATCGCAGCTTAGACGACTCATCAGCAATATCAAAATATACCCAGCGATTTTTACTGATTTTAAAGTTTAGTACTTCCCCTTCTATCTCAACTAATGGGAAGGCATGTTCAAGCGCTTGATTAGTAAGCGCGACAAATTCGCTAGGCGTGAGCGTTGGAATCATCGTGTAACTGCTTCAGTTCTTCTTTAAACTCTTCACCACCTCTTCGGATAGCATTGTGATAGTAGAAATAACCGATCGGTAAAAATGCTACGATCGATAGTACACGGTAGATTACCGTTGCCGACAACGCCAAGGCTTGCGGCACTCCGGCACTGGCAAGTGTCGCTGTCATCAAGCCTTCATAGATACCTACTCCACCTGGCAGCACGGCCACCAGTCCTGCAAAGTTTGCAACTGCATAGGCGATGATTAACGCCCCTGGATTAATTAATGATCCAAAGGCTACATATACCATATAGATCGTCGCTACTTCAAAAATATTAATAAGCAAGGCCCATAACAACAGACGTTTAATTAGTTTCATATCTTTTCGTAAAACAACGTAATTTTTATGCAAATCCTCTAAGGTATTTTCGACGTTTTCTATATTAATAATAGATCGTTTGGTTAGACGAATCGTTCGCAGAAAAGCATTAATTGCCCTTGGCAGCCAACTGACAAATGATTTTATCCGGCTGGAATTACTAATAATATATATGCCTATGCCTGCTCCGAAGATTGTACCCAAAATAATAGTTGAGGTAATAAAAATAATAAGTGCGCTGGTAGAACTATTGAAAGTTAAGACAAATACTCCGATTAATAAAATAATTAAAAACGACATAAAAGTCAGAGCAAACCGGAGCAGTTGGGCGAGCGTACTTTTGGCTGTACTTACGCCTAGCTGTTTTAAACGCAGGCTCAAATAACTAAATCCGCTGACTCCTCCGCTGGGAAACACGTGATTCACAAAATTTAATTCCAGCGCAACTTTATATAATGTTCTTAACTTAAGATTCTCCCCTTGTGAATCCAAAAAAATTTTATATAATTTCGCCACGGCAAAGTAGCTTGCAAGTTGCAACGGGATCATAAGCAGCAAAGCCCAGCCATTCAAACTGCTTAATTTTTTGAAAGCTTCCACTATTTGATCCCACGTAATGATTACCAAGGCTGTTAAAGCAATAAATGTAAAAACGTTCAGCCAAAACTTAAAATCTAGCGAAAAGTGCTTCTTCATAATTTCTTATCTGATTATACGCTATACTTTTATGAGATATGAAATCACTAGTTATCCTTGGGCGGCAACCAGACTTAGGCTTAGCCGAACTGGAAACTCTGTATGGTTCAGAAACTATTACCGTGATTGGTCATGGCGGAGTTATTCTCAGTACCCCTCCCGAAGAGATTTCTTTTAATCGTTTGGGCGGCAGCATCAAACTCGCCAAAGTCCTAGCAATTATTGATTCGGTGGAATGGCAAGATTTGGAAGCATTCTTAATGAACACTACGTCTGAGCATCTTCAATATTTACAGCCAGGAAAATTACGATTAGGCATCAGTACGTATGGCCTTAAAATAAATCCTAAGCATATTTATGAAACAGGCATACGATTAAAAAAGTTAATCAAATCTACTGGCCAAAGCGTGCGTTTTGTACCTAATAAATCCTCTGCCTTAAATAGCGCCCAAGTCTTACATAATCAGCTGACAGGCCCGAATGGCTGGGAGTTAGTCTTTGCCCGGTATGGTGATAGAACAGTGCTGGCTCAAACCGTCGCCGAACAAGACATTGAAGCCTATGCCCGGCGCGATCAAAACCGTCCGATGCGTGACGCTCGTGTCGGCATGCTGCCCCCTAAACTCGCTCAAATTATTATTAATCTGTCTGATCCTTCAGTCGATAGTACAATTCTCGACCCCTTCTGTGGTACCGGTGTCATGCTTCAAGAAGCCATGCTTATGGGTTACCGCGTCTATGGAACTGACATCGATGAACGAATGGTTGAATATACAGACAAAAACCTTGAATGGATGTTCAAAATTAAATCATGGAGAATCGAGCAAGCCGATGCTACCCACCACACATGGCAGCCTTTCGATATTGTGGCGTGTGAAACCTTTTTGGGTAAACCTTTGTCTACTCTGCCCTCACGATATATGTTGGATCAGATTAGGTCAAAATGTGATGAAATTCATGAAAAGTTTCTAAATAACGTTGCACCACAAATCAGTAGCCGATCCAGGCTATGCTTGGCAGTACCTGCCTGGTATGTAGATAAAGGCTTTTTACACCTTAAAACGCTTGACCGCCTCGAGGAACTGGGGTATAATCGATTAAGTTTTGTTCATGTTAAAAACGAAGACCTGATCTACCATAGATCCAATCAAATCGTCGCCCGTGAACTCGTCGTATTAGTAAAAAAGTAGAGGTTTAATTTATGTCACACGTCAAAGCAGGTGGAACTAGTAAAAATATTCATAACAACCCCGGCCAGCGCCTGGGCGTTAAGCTATTTGGCGGTGAAAAAGTTAAAACCGGCCAAGTAATTGTCCGTCAAGTCGGCTTAACCAAACGGGCTGGGATCGGCACCAAACTTGCTCGCAATTATACCATCCATGCTGACCGCGACGGCATCGTTACCTTCAAAAAACGCAAAGTCCAAACCTTTACCGGCAAAACTGCCTGGCGCACCGAAGTCACCGTTCAGTAATAATTCCTGACAAATTTAAAAAGACTTGGTTTTCCCAAGTCTTTTTAGTTTAACGTAATCCCCGAAGATTATTAACGGCGCCTAAAATTTTAGTCCGCTCATAGGTACCAAGTGGCTGCCTTTCCGACAAGTCTCCCAAGAATAACAGGCTGCTTTGGCATAATCCAACCAATGCAGTTGTAGGAATTTTTTTATTTACCGGATAATCGTAGCTATAAAGTTTGCCCTGGGCTTTGAACATGTAGCCGATAAATTCTTTGAAACTAGATTTGCCATATTCAACATCCCTTACTGAGTTTAGGCCGATCGGTACTTCCTCAAAGCCAAAAACTGAACTCATGTGGACTGCAACGTCAGTCAGTTTATTTTTTGACTTTTCGGGTAGCCCGGCAAATCCGTGCGCGCCCATTGCTTCGGCATTGGTCACAACCGGACGAACTAGAAAATCCATGGCGTGGGTTAGTTTGCGCGGCACTTCCCCGCCTGTCATCGAGTGATGCAGATGTTCTGTAGCCGCAAACAATTCAACAGAGGCGCCTCGGAGCAATTCCTCGTCACTCAAGCGAGACAGGCCTTCAATTGATGTAGATTGGTAGTCGGGCTGGCTTGTTTCGGTTGGCCGTAATGGAAATTGTTCTATCATATATATTTTCTTTTATTAATTTAATAATAACATTATGATGCTAAAAAGTCAATATAGTGTTACTAACTAAACGCCGAGTTGAAGTTTGACGCGCTCAATAACGTCAGCAATTACCACCTGGGATTTGACTAAATAATCATCCACACCCATTTCTTCGGCTTTTTTGCGGTCTGCTTCTTGGCTTAGGGCGGTTAGCATGACGATCTTCACATTAGCCATGTCAGGCGTGTTTCGTAAAATATCTAAAACATCAAAGCCACTGACCTTGGGCATCATGACGTCCAGAAGTATCAAATCGGGACGGAATTCTTGGGCTGCAGCCAGGGCATCCTCCCCGTTAGGGACTCTTTGGACTTCAAAACCTTCAACATCTAAACGGATAGAATAAACTTGTGCCAGACCATCATCATCTTCTACAAGTAATATTTTTTTACGATAACCGGTTGATTTTGGTTCTTCCATAACACTTATGCTATCGCACTTATGCACTCTGACGCAACAGGAGTCCGTATTCTGCTATAAAGATCCGATAAAACCACTGAACATCGGGTGGGGTCGATTTGGCCGTGATTTGAACTCAGGATGGAACTGACTGGCCATAAAGAACGGATGATTAACTCCTTCAATGATCTCTACAAGATTTGTCTGCGGATTCCTGCCGGTAGCGCGGATTCCCCAGGACTCATAACTACCAACATAATCATTATTGGCTTCATAGCGATGACGATGACGCTCGATGATCTTACCTGTCTTGTAAACCTTTTCTGCTAAACTACCCTTGGTTAAATGACAGTCATAATCACCCAAACGCATAGTGCCACCGGTGTTTTCCATACCCTCTTGCCCGTCCATAGTGGTGATAACGAGATCACTTGATTGTGGGTTGAGCTCCTTGGATGAAGCATCTGCGAGGCCATGGTTACGTGCAGCTGCAACCACCGCCATTTGCAGCCCTAAGCAAAGACCAAGGTATGGTAATTTGTGCTCTAAAGCAAAACTTGCAGCCTTGATTTTGCCTTCTAATCCACGGGTTCCAAATCCGCCGGGTACCACGATACCATCTAGTTTTTGCATTACATTCCTAAAATTTTTAACCTTTTCGAGCTCTTCGGCATCTATCCATACGATGTTGACTTTGACATCGTGCCACCAAGCCGCTGATCTTATGGCTTCAAATACCGACATATAGGTGTCTTGATTGTCCATATACTTGGCCACTACACCGACATTTACAGTCCGTTTGTATTCAGTCGTGGCCCGCCGTACAACTTCACGCCACTCATTTAGATGCGGTTTGGTAACTTTGAGTTGTAGATTTTTGGCTATTACATCGGCAATACCGGTATCTTCCAGTGTTAGCGGCACTTCATAAATTGTCGGGGCATTTGGTAAAAGTGCAATCGCTTCCTTAGGCACCCCAGAGAACAGGCTTAATTTATTCTTTACACTTTCTTGTGCCGTATTTTCACTGCGTGCTACTAAAATATCCGGGCTGATACCTAAGCCGCGCAAATCACGTACTGAATTTTGGGCAGGCTTGGTCTTGAATTCCTGGCTGGCACCCAGATATGGCATATATACCACGTGCACATAAAGACAATTTTCTCTTCCCACACGAATGCCAAATTCACGGATAGCTTCAATAAAGCTTAATGATTCATAATCCCCAACCGTCCCGCCAATTTCAACTATATGGACGTCGTAACCTTCGCCTGCTTCTTGTATATAATTTTGAATGGCGCCTGTTAAGTGCGGGATTATTTGTACGTCCTCGCCCTCATAACGCCCTGCCCGCTCTTCCTGAATTACTTTAAGAAGCACTCGTCCGCTCATAAGGCTGGATCTACTGGTTAATTCTTCGTCCAAAAAACGTTCGTAGTGGCCAAGATCCAGATCGGTCTCTGCGCCATCTTTGGTGACAAAACACTCACCGTGCTCCCGGGGGTTCAGTGTACCGGCATCAACATTCAAATATGGATCGCATTTTTGAATGTTGACAGAAAGGCCGCGGGCTTTTAAGAGGTTGCCTATGGAGGCAGCAGTGATGCCTTTGCCGAGGCCAGATAATACGCCTCCTGTCACAAACACATACTTAGTCGCCTTCGCCACGCCTTGTTCACTCTCCTCGCTTTGTTATATCTTATGCTAACATAAGCCGCTGGGATTCAAAAAGTATATCTTATTATTTTACTTTTACTAGTGCGGCATCGAGTTGTGGATCACGTTGCTTGGAAATATCTTCACTACTACGCTCAACAGTTTGGTCTGGTGTTATGCCTTCCTTATCAATGTTTTTGCCTGCTGGCGTATACCAACGAGCGATGGTTACCTTCAGTAAACCACCATCGGCTAGGTTAACGGGTTGCTGGACAGAGCCTTTGCCAAAAGATTTTTGGCCGACAACAGTAGCCGCATTGTTGTCTCGAAGGGCTCCAGCTACGATCTCAGAAGCACTAGCGCTGCCTTCATCGATTAGTACGACAGTCTTTAATCCTTGCAAAGTTGATGTTCCACGGGTACCAATAGTGTCGATCACAACGTTATCTCTGCGTTCAGTCAGTACGGTCGTTCCCCGTGCTAACCATAAACTCGCAACATCAACAGCTCCATCTAAATAACCACCCGGATTGCCGCGCAAATCGAGCACTACACCTTTAATTTGTCTATTCTTAAAGTCTTGGGCCGCTGCTCTCGCTAACCCGACTGTATCATCGCCGAAACGAGAAATGGTTAATATACCAATGCCATCACGTATTTCTGTTTCTACACTAGGGATATCAATTTCTTCACGTGTCACTGTAATGTCTTTTACGTCATCACCCCGTACTATAGTCAGTGTCACGCTCGTTCCCTTTTGGCCGCGGATCTTATCTACTGCTTCCGAAATCGTAAAGCCACTGGTTGATTCTTTGTCGATCTGGGCAATAATATCTTTAGGTTTGATCCCGGCTTTTTCGGCCGGATAGCCAGCAATCGGCGAAATGACAATAATATTATCCTCGGCATCTTTACCTAACTGAGCACCAATACCTTCGAATATCCCATCTATACCGTTTTCAAATTCTGCCGCCGACTCGGGATTGAAATACTCGGTATATGGATCACCTGCCGCTTTGGCGAGACCGCTCTTAATTCCTTCTAAAAGCTCTTCTTCGTTAAGTTCACCGTCGTAATTTTGGCGCAAGGATTGATAGATAGTATCAACACTTGATAAATCTAACTTATCCGGCAAATCATTGTTACTACTAACTGATTTGTAGGGACGTACTTGAAGCCGGTCACTTCCAACTAACCATCCTAAACAAAAAATCAATAGAAGTCCTACGATAATGCCTAACCATGAAATAAGGGAGCGTTTCTTTTCGACTAGTTTCACAGTATTAACAGCGGTTTTTTCAGAAGTATGCACGCAAATCTAACCCTCTTATGTTCAGGTGTTATTGTAACATGTGTGAGGCTTAAAAAAAGCTGAGATTAAACCACTTAGAAATAAACGTAACGAAGATATGAAGCCGTACTAGTAGACAAGACATTCATATCATATTTGCCCGTACCGGCCCTGTTATAGTCACTTACTACGATCGTGCCGTCGCCATTTACGGCTTCTACATACATGACGTGCCCGTAATAGCCGTTGTTACTTACGGCTGCAGCGCCGACGCGAGGTGTTGAACTTACAGTTAAGCCATAACTTGGGCCACGGTCATCCCATTGCCGGGCATTACCTAAACCTGATGGCACCCTTCCGCCAGCAACCCGTACACGGTATGCCACCCAGTCTGTACAGTTGCGATATCCATAACCACCAGTATTCCAGTTATATGCATTACCATTAACACCCCAATCGTAGTTGTAACACCAACCTTCAAGCTGGCCAGTGTGAATACATCTAGCGTAACCCCATGGATAGCCACCGCCACCTAGTTGGCCGCCATTGCCGCCGAACAACCTGGCATTTTCTATAGCCTGCTGACGCTTGAGCTCGTTTATCTTTTTCTGATTACTCTTCATCTGCGAATTAAACTGGCTCTGCTGGGATTCGTTGAAGTTTAGTAGTCTCGCTTGCTCAGTCTTTTGAACCGCCGTCGCAGTGCGTAACTGTTCCTGTTGTTTTATGATTTTTTCAACTTCAACTTTTTTGGTCTGGAGTTCGGCTTTTAGGACAGTAACTTTATCGAGCGTATCTTTTATCTTGTCTTTTACCACGCTGCGATACTGTTGTTTATCAAAATACTCAGTCAAAGATTTGCTTGTAGCTAGCATTTCAAGGGTCGTTATATCACCCTCTAAGTACATCGCTTTGATATTTTTGCCCAAAAGCATTTTTTGCTTTTCAAGTTCTTTCTGCTTTTGAATAATTTGGGCTTGCAGTTTCTTACTTTGGGCTTCTCGTACATCGATTTCCCGCTGGTATGCATTAATTCTAGCCTGCAGTGTATTTATAGCGTCTTCATAACTTGCGGCCTCTAATTTCAAATCTTCAACTTGATCCTGTGTCTGACTGTTTTTGCGCGTTAAATTATTAATCTGCTCCTGTAAACTTTGGGCACTAACGTAACGCACCCCGGCAAATGAACCAAAACTAAATACAGCAATACTCACAAGAAGAGTGAGCCGGCGATTGAAAGAGACTGAGAGAGATCTAACTTGTTTCATTGATGTTTTTATTTTAAATTTTTACCCTTCGATTGTAGCATAAGCGTGAGTATTTTGCAATTAAGTATGCTTTCTTTTAGGTTACATCAATTATGGAAATCTAACGTACTCTAGACCAGATGTTGACACCACTGCCTCACTATAACGACCGGTCCAGGATGCATTGTACTGACTGATCCGCATAGTACCATTGCCGTAGACTTCTTCGACATACATAACATGACCATAGGTACCACGTGTGCTTACCGCTATATCACCGCGTTTTGGTGAGTAATAGACCGGAATGCCTTCTGCCCGGGCGTTGTTGGCCCAGTTTTTAGCGTTACCTCGTCCACCCCAGTAAGGCATTCTTTTGCCATCATGGTAGACTTTCCAGGCGGTATAGCTGACACATTGCCGCTTATACATACCCCATGGATCGGGATATGAATTAGGGAATGGCTGTACGTTAGCCCATGGATAGCCTGTGCTATCGGGTACATCTACCCGGGTACTGCCACCGCTTGAGTTGGCAAATAATCTAGCATTTTCAGCGGCCTGCTGACGTCGTAGTTCGGCAATCCGGCCGCTATTGGCTTGCAGTTGTCCGTCCAATCTAGCTTGTTGGGCTGCATTCATTTTTAGTAATCGCGCCTGTTCGGTTTTTTGGGCTTGCAGCTGCTTTTCCATATCGCGCTGTTCGGCTATCAATTTATCCTGGGTGGCTTTTTGTTCAGTCAACTTCGCTTTGATGGCATTTATTCTGGCCATTGTCTGATTAATTTCTTCTTGCAAAACATCACGGTATTGCTGTTTGTCTAGATAGTCACCCAAGTCCTTACTGGTGGCTAGCATCTCAATGGTACTGATATCGCCTTCTAAATACATCGCTCGGATATTTTTGCCTAGGATTTTTTTCTGATGAACCAATTCGGTTTCGTTCTTTTTTATCTGTACTATAATTTTGTCACGTTTGACTTCATGAGCCCGGATTTCGTTCGTTACAGCACGGATCTGTGCCTTAATAGTTGCCAAAGCTTCTTCAAAGCCGCTGGCTTCAATATCCAATACATTTAATTCAGCTTTTTTCTTACTGGTTTGGGCATTCAAATTATTGATTTGTTGTTGTAAGCTCTGGGCCTGGGTTATGTGACTGCCCGTAATACCACTAAATAAAAAGATACTTAATAAGCCAGCAATAAACACACGCTGAGCCTGTGAAGCGATAGATGATAGAAGAGATTTGCTAGTTTTTGTATTTGCCGAACAAGCAAAAATTTGTGGCATAAGCCGCCTTAATCTCCCGTGCGCGTGATCTTGCGAAATTACCACGCAATTATTTTATTTGACTGGTATTATTTCATGCTGCGCAACCGTAAATAGCGCTGGGTTGCTACGAATGATGAACTAATGCCTATGAGAATGCCCATTGAGAGCACTACGGCCAAAATGGGCCAGAAGTTGTTATTAAAGAATGTACCAGAATACGCTACGTCGAGCAAGCCGAAAGTGCTTGCGCCTAAAGTTCCAGAGGCTACATAGAAGATCGCCTTTGAAATTCCGACGGCAATCAAGGCCGAGAAGATTCCTATCAACATGCTTTCAACTAAAAACGGCCCTCGTATGTACCAACGGCTGGCGCCAAGCAGGCGCATAATACTGAGTTCATCACGGCGATTGAAAATTGCCATTTGAATTGTATTGAAGATAATTAACACCGAAATAGCCGCAAATAATATTACTCCAGCAATACCCGCCCGCTGGATAAAAGTTGTGGCTTTAGCGATATTATCAATTGCCTCCTTACGGTCGCCCTCGTAAGAAGTTTCGTCTGACTGAAGAGCTAAAATATCCGGTTGGTCCAAGAAAACTTTTACTTCATCGATAATATCTGGGTTTACCAGTTTCAACCTTAAGCTTGCCGGCAGTGGGTTATCGGTCTGGGAAACAGACAATTGTAAATCAACATCGTCACTATTCTGCTCTATAAATTCTTCAAGTGCCTTTTCTTTCGAGATATATGCAATGGCTCGTACATTTTCAAGCGCCAAAAGTTTATCTGTGAGTTCTTGCCGCTTTTCGGGAGTTACTGAATCTTTCAAATAAACTGATACATCGATGCGATCCCGGATATCCTGTATGGTGTGGGAAAAAGTAGCATTGGCTATAAAGGAAAAAAGTACAATGCTCAAAGTTACTACCATCACCGCCATGGCCGCTATGCTAAGCCAAGCGTTCCTTATAAAGTTGGTGAATCCGTTGAGAAACACCCGCCAAACCATGATATGTTTGCGGCCGTGCATTACAGTCTATACTCCCCGCTGGCACGGTCACTAGAAATCCTACCATCAGAAATCGTCACTACTCGACGCTTGAGTTTATTGACGATATCCATGTTGTGAGTAGTAAGTAACACGGTAGTGCCGTATCGATTAATTTTTTCTAAGACCCGGATGACATCCCAAGCATGCTTTGGGTCTAAGTTACCGGTAGGCTCATCAGCAATTAGAATTTTTGGTTGACGCACGATGGCACGCGCGATCGCCACCCGCTGGCGTTCACCGCCCGATAACTCCACAGGCATATTATTTTCTTTGCCCTTAAGTCCTACTATATCTAGCACCCGCGGCACTGTGTGACGAATTTCCTTGGTACTGACCCCAATTATCTCAAGAGCGAAGGCCACGTTTTCGTAGACGGTTTTATTCGGCAGTAATTTAAAATCCTGGAATACTACTCCAATCCTTCGCCTTAGCTTTGGCACATCACGGTCGCGCAGGGTTTCATAATCGATACCACCGATAATAATTTTGCCACTGGTTGGTTTTTCTTCACGCGTCAGAAGTTTTAATAAGGTTGATTTACCTGCCCCTGATGCACCGACAATGATTACAAATTCCTTCGGTTCAATGTGCAGGCTTATTCGCTCTAAGGCAGCTGAACCTTTCTTTGTATAGGTTTTACTCACACGATCAAGTAGAATCACCGTCCTATTATAGCAAACTGGTCATGCTATTGTTGCGGATATACGTAAAGTTTAAAAGCCGTGGAAATGGCGCTCGCGGCGTTTAATATACCAGTGGTGAATAACCCATGCCAACACAGTGGCCAATACAATACTGCCTAATATCAGTCCGCTCGTAATAAGTGTAGCCTGCCGCAAGCGTGCCCAGCGTATTACTGGCGACATAGCATTCGTGGGATTATCAACTGTGATATTAGTTGATTCCTGTAAAACTGTTCCATCTTGAAGATTGGTGGTAATTAGGATCGTATGGGTTCCGTCGCTGAGTAACGTGGTATCAAACGGAGTGACCAGCGATGATCGCTGGATAGTCTGCCCATTTACGGTATATTGCAAAGACTTGAGCTGAGCTGCATATTGACGGGGTGTTTGGCTTAAAACCACCGTACCACTTACTGACTGCTGAGAGGGTGGTGGTAGTTGTAAAACGTCTGAAGCTTGCGATGTTTTAGCGATGGCAGCCACATTACAGTTATTTCCCAGATCTTGCGGTATACATTCGGGCTCGCTCAGTATTACGGAATCAACTTTGAGCCCTAGGCTAATACCAATTACTTTTAGGCTATAGTTTTTTAGCTGATCGAGTTGCAAAGTTGTAAGCTTCCCGTTTGTTTTATAACTTACCCATTTCCATTGTCCAGAGATTAATTCAACATCATTCAGTTCATAACAATCCGATTGGTTCACTTCAATTAATAATTTGCCGACTGGTTCTGGACTTTGCATCCGTACCCATAGTGCATACTTTCCGGTATACGGTAGCTCAGGCACTTGCAAACGTACAGCACCATATTGCCCTACGCTTGTGCATGCGGCTGCTGATACTTTATGAGAATCAAGGGTAATATAGAATAC
>JALYQI010000063.1 GCA_030855955.1 bacterium
GAGCACATCATGCCGTAAGTTAACTTGCATCTCTGCAAATAAAACTTGTGATTGGCGCCGGTATTCCACCAGCGGATCTTTTTGTCCTACACTTAACCAATGAATTCCTTCACGCAGATGATCCATATTCTCTAAATGTTGCATCCACAAATTATCAAGAATTTGTAGATATATATCACGTTCGATCTTGCGTAAGACTTCGGAGCTAAAAGCTGACTCCCGGGCAGTATATAGTTCTTTGACTTCAGCTTTTAATACTGTGGAGAATTTATTGGCCTCGGCATCAAATAATCGGTCCAACGATGACTCGTCAAACGGAAATATTTCAGTTAAAATCGCTTCAAATTTATCTGTTAATGAGTCAGGCGATGCCAAGAGCATATCAACTTCTTCATCGATAAATACTTTGATGCGTTTTTGAATGTCGGCTTGCAAAAGTATTTCGCGGCGCATAGCATATACAGCCCTGCGGTGCCGGTTCATAACATCATCGTACTGCACCACGTTTTTACGCATATCAAAGTTAAAACCTTCGACTTTCTTCTGGGCAGATTCCAAACTCTTGCTGATCAGCCGGTTTTCTATTGGTGTTTCATCGTCGACTTTCAGTTTTTCCATCAGGCCACCGATACGGTCGCCACCAAATATACGCATAAGTTCATCCTCGGTACTCACAAAAAACTGCGTCACGCCCGGATTGCCTTGACGCCCAGACCGGCCACGCAATTGGTTATCAATTCGCCTCGATTCATGTCGCTCACTTCCTAATACAAACAAACCACCAAGTTTTTTGGTTTCTTCACTTAAGACTATGTCCGTGCCACGGCCTGCAATGTTAGTGGCCAGTGTCACGGCCCCTTTTTCACCGGCCTTGGCAACAATAGCGGCTTCCCTTTCATTATTTTTTGCATTCAAAACTTGGTGTGGAATACCGGACTTCTTAAGTGCAGAACCTAGGGCTTCATTGTTTTCAATCGAAACAGTTCCGATCAAAACCGGTTGGCCTTTTTTATGCAGTTCTTTGACTTCTTTTACAATCGCCCGGAACTTACCAGCTTGGGTTTTATAAATACGGTCCGAACGGTCTTCACGCACAATTTTACGATTTGATGGGATTTCTACAACATCAAGTTTATAGATTTGATGGAATTCTTCGCTTTCGGTTAATGCCGTACCGGTCATACCGGCCAGTTTTTCATATAAACGGAACAAATTCTGAAAGCTGATGGTCGCCAGGGTCATTGATTCTTGCTGGACTTCTACCCCTTCTTTGGCCTCGATCGCCTGGTGCAAACCCTCGTTATAACGCCGGCCCTTCAGCAAACGACCGGTAAATTGGTCAACAATAACTATCTCGCCTTCCCTCGTAACCACATAATCTTTATCCCTTTTAAATAACAGCTGCGCTTTTAATGCCTGGTCGAGATGATAAATGGTGCGGATATTTTCAGTCGAGTATAAATCCTTTATACCCAGTAATTTTTCAATTTTTTCAACGCCCTCATCAGTTAAAATCACACTACGTCGCTTCTCGTCTATTTCATAGTGATTTGGTTTCAAATTTCGCACTACTTTACTGAACTGGCTATAACTTGCACCCGAGGCTACCGCAGGTGCCGATATAATCAGCGGCGTACGGGCTTCATCGATCAGAATCGAGTCAACTTCGTCGACGATGGCATAGTTTAGTTCGCGTTGTAGGAGTTGTTCATTCTAACGTACCATGTTGTCGAGCAAATAATCAAAGCCGAATTCATTGTTAGTGCCGTAGGTAATATCAGCCCGATAAGCTTCTTGGCGTGTGCATGGTTTTAAGTGCCGGAAGCGTTCGTCTTCGTGATCTTTATTGGTAAAACTAGGATCATAGATATAAGACTGGTCGGGGATAATAACTCCGGTACTCAAACCTAAGAAATTATAAATCTGTGCCATCCAACCGGCATCGCGTTGGGCAAGATAATCATTAACGGTTACAACGTGGACTCCCTTGCCAGTTAGTGCGTTCAAGTAAACAGGTAGTGTTGCTACTAAGGTCTTACCCTCACCAGTTTTCATTTCGGCCACATTGCCTTCGTGCAGGACCATACCACCGATCAATTGCACATCGAAATGGCGCTGGCCCAAAGTCCGGCTGGCTGTTTCACGTACTAATGCAAATGCGTCTGGCAAAACTGCATCGAGTGTTTCTTTCTCCAAACGTTTCTTAAGCTCATCCGTTTGGGCTTTTAATTTTGCATCACTCAGTTTATTATACTTTGCTTCCAAAGCATTGACTGATGTAGAGCGTTTGCGTAAACGTCGGATAGTTTTGGCCTGTGGATCTCCCAGCAAACGCTTCAAGAGCTTGGTATTCACTTATTTCCTCATCGCTGACAATTTTATAATCAGAAGACATTGTACCACTGTTAGCGAGAAAAATCTGCTCGGATTTTAAAAATTATGTGTTGTAATTTTACGAGCCTGGATTTTCGCGCTTGAAACGCAAAGTCATACGCTGATAAAAACGAGGATTGGTATGGGTGTTTTTATATTTTCTCAACTGGTTTTGAAGTTTAGCTTCGACAATATCAATAGCTGCGAACAAGTTTATGGTCGATTCCTTAGCTGTTAACGTATCGTGTGGCAAATGCATGATAATCTCAGCGGTACATTGTTTGTCCTGTTGACGCTTACTTTCTTTAAGCTTTACGTCTACGTGTGCACTAATCCGGGCATGTTTGGGAATAAAGCGCTCAAGCTTATTTACAGATTTCGTAACGTATTTCTTCAATTTCTCGTCAGTATCGACATGGACGCCGGTGATTTCCAGTTTTCGAATCATAGAACCTCCTTAATTGTTTGTTATAAAAGATCTTTGCCGCCCATATAATCACGCAATACTTCTGGCACAATTACGCGACCGTCAATGGTCTGGTAATTTTCAATAATCCCGACCATACCCCTGCCTAAGGCGAGAGCCGTAGCATCATTGGTATGGACGAATTCGGTTTGGTCACCCTCCTTCAACTTTATCTTAAGCCGCCTGGCCTGGTAATCGGTCATGTAATCAGCCGTATGGGTTTCACGATACTTATTCTGCGCCGGCAACCATACATCCATATCCACGCCCCGTGCATTCGGTTTACCTATATCAAAGGTGCACTTTAATAGTTTGCGGTAAGGAAGTTTTAGTTGCAGTAAAATATATTCCTGAATTGCGATCAGAAATAAATGTTCGTTCAGACCCTTCGCGCTTGAAGTAAAACTTTCCATTTCGAGCTTATCAAATTGGTGCATACGGATTAGACCTTCCATGTCCTTGCCATAGGTACCGGCTTCTTTGCGAAAGCTCGTGGCGAAGCCTAGGTAGCGTATTGGCAGATCGATAGCTTGAAAAACTTCATTAGCGTGCATACTGCCCAAGACGTGTTCGGCCGAACCTTGCAGCCACAGTTCTTCACCTTCGATCTTGTAGCGATCTTCCTTTGGCTCCAGGCGGTCCATACCCTCATAGATATATGTTTTTAGCATTAATGGTGGCAATATCGGAGTAAAGGGTTTGCTCGAGACGTCAGTCAATCCTCCGTTATCTGCAATCTGCCTCAATATTACCTCATTAGTAAGAACATCCGTAATCCAATTCATAAGCGCGAACTGCAGTTTAACTAGATCACCTTTAATATATGCAAACCTTGCACCAGCGACTTTTGCTGCTCGTTCCTTATCCAGCCATAACCTTGCCTCTGCCAATTCGGCATGGTTTTTTGGTTCAAAATCAAACTGCGGCTTATCGCCTACTTCATATACAACTTGGTTTTCGTCTTCGCTTGATCCAGCGGGCACGTCATCCAGCGGCATATTTGGGATCGATTTTAATAATTCCGTGAATTGCCCTTCTGTCTCACCCAAATACCGTTCACGTTCAGAAAGCTCAATTTTTATCTGCTTGCCTTTATCAATCAAATTCTGCTCTGGCCTACCATTTTTAATTTTGTCAGCATTGTCATTCCGCCGCGCACGCAGCGCCTCAACTTGCTGTAACAAGTCCCGACGCTCATTATCAATTTCTACTAATTTGGGGATATCGACTTGATAACCTTTTTGCCGGCTTTTTTCCGACACAAGCTCTGAATTATCACGAATGAACTGGATGTCTAACATATTGCTTTTAGTATACCGTTTTTAAGATGAATTCTTAACAGATTTCTTGCCAACAACCTCAAGGGTTAATTTAGTGCGAGCTCTAGCATAAGCGCAAAATTCACAGTCACCACCCATGGCAGATTTTCCGACCGGTGGCGTATCGCTTTGATCCATGCATTTTTTCATCTTAATGATTGTCGGTTCTATCCATTTATCACTACCTCTATAAGGAATGATTTTGGTTCTGAATTCAACACGATCATTAAACCCTTCCAAATCCATCCGGCCATTGGTATAGACAAAATAACCAGTGTCACTTACCGTAAAGCCATTTGAGCGTAGCAGCCACTGGTAGACTTCTAGTTGGCGCTTGTAAGCTATCTGCCAATCCGAATCAATACCAACTTCACTGTCTTTTGCCGTAGCTTTGTAATCCACTACGATTAATTTGCCTGCTTTATCAACCCACACGTCGTCGATTCCACCAAATATGTGTAAATTTGTCTGCTTGTGAATGGCCGTTACACCAACAAAGGTTTCGCGCCAAGTATTTAGCTGCTCATGTTCAAACGGTATGGCATCGACGCCGAATTTCACCATCAAAGGATGAGGCTCTTGCTTACTCCGATAGCTATCAAATTCTTTTT
Source organism: bacterium (assembly GCA_030855955.1). Taxonomy (GTDB): domain Bacteria; phylum Patescibacteriota; class Saccharimonadia; order Saccharimonadales; family JACDBH01; genus JALYQY01. The sequence continues at coordinate 4,770 of JALYQI010000063.1, forward strand.
TAAATAGTTCGTCTATAGCTTTATTGATATTAAACGGAGGGCTTGATGGTCTGACTATTTTCAACCGGACATCGAGCCAGAAACAGCGTGGACACTGCATGAACAATTCTATTTTACTGCGCGAAATCTTAAACGGCGCTTTCTGTCCTGGTTCGTACGGTTTGTTACGCTCCTGCCAATATCCCATGTGCGAATTATAACAGTTTCGTAGCAGCAGCCACGGCAGCCGTTTCGGCCCTTAAGGTCAAAATCCCCAAATTAAAATGACCTACAGAAGCAGCTTTGAATTGCTCCAGCTCCCCTTCTGTCCAGCCACCTTCAGGGCCTACGAAAATACCGAAAGACTTAATAGCATCAGTTGCCGCATTGTTTTCCAAAGTTTCATCGCACACTAATAAACTAATTTTATCTTTATATTCCACTAGTGCAGTTTCTAGTAATACCGGTTCACGCACGTCTGGTATATCTGAACGTCCGCATTGTTCGGCCGCTTCCATCACGATCTTTTCTGAACGTTCTTTGTTAAAACCAGTCTTTTCACTGCGCTCGGCCAATATTGGAACAAAGTTTCTGACACCCAGCTCCGTGCACTTCTGCAATACCCAGTCATTCTTGTCTTTTTTAAGCAAACTAAAAAATAAATACATATGCTTGGCTGGCAACTTACGCTCAAAATCGGTTACAAAATTTAACTGTACAGCGTCTGGTTCTATACGAGTAATTTTATACAGCCTATCGTTTTGGACACCATCAAACAAAACTACTTGTTCCCCTTCTCGAAAACGTAAAACTCTTAGCCACTGGTTTAGTATACGATCATCCCTGAGCCATATCGAATGTTCAAGTTTCCCTAAGTTTGGATCAACATAGAATCGATGTAATCTCATTATGTAAGGGCTACGCTACTATTAACAATGTCGATAAGCTCTTTGGGTTTATCAATTATATAGCTGGGACGTTGCCGGGCTAGTATACACTTGGTATTAAAGCCCCACGTCACGGATATGCCTTTGATGAAAGACAAACGAGCTGCAGCAATATCACGGGTTTCATCGCCTATATATACTGTACTGCGTCGCTTCAAACCATGTTTTTTCATCAAACGACGTATGTGTTTGGCTTTCCTAAACAAACCTGACCCAGTTGCCATATCACTAAAATAAGTTTCTAGTCCATTATTTTTTAAAAAGAGCTCAACATTCTCATCGGTATTAGAAGTTACTATAAATAATTGATAACCGTTTTTATGCAAAGCCTGTATTGTTTGTGGCAAACCCGTAAAGGATTTAAGTGTCGGTACCAAAGCGTGAAAATCACCCATGCCTTGCAGTAAAAATTTTGGAATTTGCCACCACCGTATCCCCAAATTACGAATAGCTTGGCGCGATGTCATATCCCGAAGTCTTTCAATTTCGTCATAGGTCAAAGGATTTTTGTCGCCACGTATACGCTTATTAAACACAGCTATCATAGCCGGTAAACTATCAGCCAGAGTGCCATCAAAATCAAAGATTAAATTTGTAATAACTGGTTTCTGTCTTTGTGCCATCAGAATATGATAACAGATTAGACTGGTGCGTATGGAATATGACACATACCACGGCCAGTTTTTTCAGTAAATTTCTGGTGATATTCTTCTGCCGGCCAAAATATCATGTCAGGCTCTATACTCGTCATTATGTCTTTGTCTGGCCCTTGTTTAAGATTTAATATTTCAAGTTCAGCTAACTTTTTTTGCTCGTCGTTAATAGGAAAAATTGCCGATCGGTACTGCGTGCCAACATCGGGTCCCTGGCGATTTAACTGAGTCGGATCGTGCATCCGAAAAAATTGTTTTAATAACTTTTCAAAGCTTACTTTTTCGGAATCAAAGCTTACTTTTACAGCTTCTGCATGACCAGTATTCTCATGGCAAACATCCTCATAATTTGGTGCATCAGTCTTACCGCCTATATATCCGACTTCAGATTCTGTAACTCCTGGTATTTGATCAAAATAGTATTGCACCCCCCAAAAACATCCAGCTGCAAAAATAGCTGTTTGCTGCCCCGTATTGTTCATATTTATTCTGTAACCGTGATGTCCCGCCAGAATGCGATGTAATTAGCAAAGTCTTTTTTAACTATATCAATTGCGCCTGGAAGTGGTTCTGGATAACTAAATGCACCGTCTTCACTTTTTTGGCCATCTGCTTTAACTGTAAAATACTGGCATTTACCCTTCCACGGACAGGTGTAAGCTGTATCTGTTTTTTCTAACAACTCTTGCTTTACCGACGATGGTGGAAAGTACCAGTTGCCCTCTATATAAATTAATTTTTCTTTCTCTGCTTCTGCCACCACAGTATCTTTAAAAATTGCTTTCATTAGTATCCCCTTTCTATATCAATATTATCAGAAGCACCTGAATAATAGCTTACTCCGTATGCAAAGCCTCAATAGGATCTTGTTTAGCCGCTTTTACCTACAATCACAATCCTAGAACCCTTTGGAATTTGATGGCTTACATCATTCAGAGCCGTAAATACGCTTTCCTTTTTCCATAAGTTATCACCAAATTAATAACTTTTATCACTATTTAAATTATATCGGTATGCAAGGGATAATTTAATTTAAACTATTCTTCAAATAGTAGACGTTTAATCAACCAATCTCGCGGTAAAAGGCTCAAAAACCATCCCGCTCTAGGACCTGCGTCTTTATTTATTAGTGCTCTGTACAAACTCTGGAATAATTCTTTTGGCTCCAGTCCTGACTGTTCCTTTAGATCGTAAACTGCCTTATGAAACCACTCACCGTCTGCATTTTCAGGTGCTTCGTTTATTTTTTGAGCTAGTGCAAGCAGAAAAGATTTTTGAAGTTCAGTGAATTCAGACGCATCTATGCTTTCTCGCAGTGTAAATTTGACTTCCTCCGGTGCCCAAGCTTCCAGCCACGCCTCTATAAATTTTAATTCGCGTTCTATAATTTCTTTATCTTGATTTACAATTTCTAAATGCTCTGTTCGTCTCATTACTTCTAGGGTTATATCAGAATTTTTTAGAGCCGCTTGATAACTTGCCACAAGGTGTGAGAATGGGATTCTACTTACAGTTTTTTGTCTACTACCTCTATTACAAATGGTTAAAGTATGTTGTTCATCTTCTGATAAATTATCTTTTGCACTTAATGCGGCAAATTCATCTACTAACCTGATAGTGCCATCAACCGCATCAAAATAAAGCCGCTTCTCTGGTGGTGCCGAGAGAATGAAGTAACGTAAAACTTCAGCAGGCAAAACTCTTACTGCTTCTTCGGCGGCTATACCTGTTCCCTTGCTAGCACTCATTTTTTTTGTATCCCCTGCTCGATTAATAAAGTCGTAAGGAACCGGTGTAGGTGCAGTGTTATTAAATACTTCTTTCATCAATTGCTTCCCGGTATCAAACGAGCCTCCGGCGCTTGCATGATCTCTTCCGAAAGGCTCTACATTTACTTCCATAAGCCACCAACGTGCAGGCCAATCCAATCGCCAGTCTAGCTTCACAGACCCATTATCATATCGTGTTTTACGCTGATTATTTTCTCGATCAGCATATGTTATTTCTTTTGAATCTATGTCTATATTTATGAATGTCCTGTTTTTTAAATATCCGTCTTCATTTACCTGTATGGGTGACCAATGCTCGTCTAGTCTTCTACCCGAAACTGATTCTAGAGTTTGGCGAGTTTCAGGAATCTTCGATAATACTTTTTCAATAGCTGGAATAAAATATCCCGATCGGTATTTATCATGGGAATAAACCACCTCTATTTCAATGCTAAGTGCTTCAGCACTTGATAAAAGTCCAGCAAGAAAATGGTCTCCATAAGATTTGGCAGCGCCATCGGGTGACGGTATGTCACAAAGAGGCTTTCCTAAGTATTGATCAAAATCTGCTGGGATATTTATAGGAATTTTTCTTAAAGCATCCAAATTATCTACAAAATGAACATGTCTTGCTTCTCGACCACGACTTCGAACCTCTAATAAAATTGCGTCACATGTAACAATTTCCCGTAAATGACCTATATGATAGGTGCCGGAAGGTGACGCACCTGATTCAATTAGAATTGGACCATTAGGATATTTTTCAACAATTTGATCAACAAGTCTAACTAACCAACGCATTTTTACTTTCTCTCATAAAATCTGAGGTAAGTATACCTCAGATTAGATTTAGCCGGAACTTCTTTACTGTTCAGGAAATGTCGGCGATTACGTAAGAAGTCGTGTCTATCGGTGTTTTTATTTCTACTTCTTCGCCTTCTTTTTTACCTAGCAGTGCTTGGCCGATAGGTGACTCATCGCTAATTTTGCCGTTTAAAGGATCGGCTTCAACGGTACCAACAACCTGGAACTCTTTGGTTTTGCCTTGTTCGCTCTTCAATTGAACCTTTGAGCCCAAGCGCACCTTATTGTCATCTTTTGGCGTAGAAATAATTTCGGCATTATTTAAAATATGTTCAATTTCATCTATGCGGCCTTCGTTTCGGCCTTGCTCTTCTTTGGCTTCATGATACTCAGCGTTTTCTGCCAAGTCTCCCTGTGAGCGTGCGGCTGCGATTTGATCAGCAATAGTACCACGTTTAGCAGTCAGCTCGGCAAGTTCGGCCTTTAGTTCGGTCTGACCTTCTTTCGTCAGATAGTATTGCTTTTTCATGAGTTTATTCCTTCCTGGGTAAAAAAACTGGCGCGTTTTTACGCGGCCAGCTTTTATATGTATTCTTAGTATAGCGCTTATTTCTTAAGATTCAACCTGTTTTTGAGCTCATCTACAGTGGTAAGCGTGGCTTCAGACTCAGTTCTAGCTTTATATTCTATTTTATCCTGTTCGAGCGTTTTTACGCTGATTACCACGCGGTGCGGGATTCCTATCAAATCAGCATCAGCAAATTTCTCACCCGCTCTTATGTCACGATCATCATAGAGGACCGATACTCCTTGACTAGTCAGCTCATTGTAGAGATGTTCTGCTTCCCTTTTAACAGCTTCGTCCTCGCCAATGCATGCAAGATATATATGATACGGAGCAATGGCCTCTGGCCACACTAAGCCTTTATCATCGGCCAGCAGTTCGGTTATAACACCCACCAGTCGTGAAGGTCCGATGCCATAACAGCCCATTAAAACATTTTGCTCATTATTATTTTCGTCAACAAAAGTTAGGCCAAGGGGCGTAGAAAATTTATCCTTCAGGGTAAATATATTTCCCACTTCTGCCGCATTTACTGCTTCTAGCTTATTACGATCAAGGCCCAGACTTGCTAATACTTTATCGTTATTTACTTCTTCATTAACAGCAATTTTTTTGTCACGATCAAGATAAATTCTGTCTTCACCTGCTTCGCAAACTGTCTGGAATTCATGGCTGAATTGCGAAAACATACCGCCGCTCGCGAAGGTTAAGAAAGTCTTATCACCAATTCCCAAACGTTCATAGACCCGAAAATATGACTGTTTAATCTTTTCATATAATTCCTCATGCTCCGCTTCAGTACGCGAAAAGCTATAAAGATCTTTCATTAAGAATTCGCGGCCACGCATGACACCGCTCTTTGCCCTCGTTTCATTTCGGAATTTAGTTTGAATTTGGTATGCCAAGAACGGTAAATCTTTGTAAGAATTAACAAATGTCTTCACTGCTCGGATCAAAGGCTCTTCATGGGTAGGTCCGAGTCCCAGTTCACTATCATTTTTAAGTTTGGTCTTAAACCAAATATCTACTTTCTCATCATCCCACCTATCTGTAGCTTGCCATATCGATGGATCTTGTAATGAGGTTAGTTTTAGTTCCTGTCCTCCAATTGCATCCATTTCTTCCCTTATGATCTGGCTAATGTTATCTAAGACTTTTAGTCCCATTGGCAAAAACGTATACACACCTGCCATTTCCTTATGAATATATCCAGCACGTATAAGTAACTGGGCGTTTTTAGCCTGTTCGTCCGCAGGCGCATCTTTCTTTGTTTTCGTAAATAATTGTGACACTTTCATATGACTCTCTTATATGTAGTTAGTTGAATTGTAAAATACTTTAAATATTGAATACATAGTTTATACACCCAGAGTGGGAGGCCTTAGACAATAAGGTAAATTAACAATTCTCATATATGGCCGTATTGTAACAGATATATATCTCCTTATTAAAGACGGCTGCCAAAAAGTATAACGTAAGCGATACAGTTTTTAATTGCGTGCAAAAGTATTGGCGCCCATAAGCTGCCTGTACGTTCGCGTAAATAACAAAGAAAATATGACAGTATGAATGTATCAATGGCCGCTACCCATAATAAGGGTGCCCCTGCTCCAAACTGCAAATGAGCAATTCCAAATAAAATACTTGTAAGAATCGTAGCTTTTTTAAAGTTAAATTTAGATCGTAAACTTGAATACAAATAACCGCGAAATATAATTTCCTCTGCTAGTGGCGGTAAGACGACTAAAGAGACAAAAGTCATGAGTAAATGCAAGTTTGAATAAGCAGTATCAAAACCTATTTTCTGTTCCTGGTCTACGTTCAGGCTGGGAATGAGTTTTTGGGCAATAATAATGACTGCCAGGTACACCATAAAATAAATACCGTAAGCAATCAGCGACCAGCCAACGTCGCGGAAAGCGGGCCTTACCCAGCCAATACGGGCACGCATAATATGAGCACGCTTTAAGAGGTGGAATATTAGAGTGATTGCAATAACCTCAGCTAATAATACGTAGGTGAACTGGCCAGCTACAGATTCGGTCAACCACCGCGTTGCTTCTATGTCAGTCCAATCCTGCGTGGCGGGATATAACCAGATCAGCAAACCAGCCACGACTTGACTTACCAAAAACACACCTAAAGTCGCGACAATCGTTGTCAAAGGATCATGACGATAAAACGGACGCTTGGCTACGGTAACTTCTTCGTTCACCTGCTCTATAGCCTTCGGATATCAACAATTGTAATGAGTAGAAATAGAAGCATCAGTACGGCAAAGCCTGTACCGTGTATTCGTTCTTCTATCTCAGGCCGAAGTGGTCTGCGTATAGCACGGTAAAGTAGCGTTACAAATAGTCTGCCGCCATCAAGGGCCGGAATAGGCAGTGCGTTCATAATTGCCAGCGTCAGTGATATCAATGCAATTATAAACAATACTAGTCCTAAACCTAACTTCGATATATTGTAAAGCGCTGTAAAAATACCCACCGGTCCAGAAACTTGCTCTGAAGCTTCTGTCTGTCCAGCTTGCCGGGCTTCTTTATTGCCCGTAACAATACCTGCTATCGTTGAACCAAGGCCTCCCAATGCCGCGCCTAATCCTTTAAGAGTCGCAATAGTAAAGTCTTTCATAACTGCCGCTGCAACAATCGGTGCCGACCACGTTGAACGACGGATTTCAATATTTATTGTTGCATCAAATGGGCCAACACCAAGATAGGGAGACGTATCATTCAGTTTAATATCTTTTACGATTAATTCCGTGCCACGCCTTAGCTCAACTTGTACAGTTTGGCCAGCATTAGCTTCCGTGGCGGCAGTGATATCATCAACAATGTTACTCTCTATCAATGCGATCCGTACAATTTCATCATCTTCCATTAGGCCTGCTTTGGCGGCTGGTGAATTTTCTACCACCCGACCAATCTTAATAATGCCTTGATCTCTGATAATATTTTCCGTTTTTGTGTCACTCGCAACTGTGCTTTGGTTATCTAAAAGTTTGGGCATACCAATCAGTGCCACAATAGTAAATATCACGAATGCAGTCAGTAAGTTCATTATCACGCCAGCCAGCATGATTTTGATTTTAGCTAGAGTGGTCGCATTACCAAAGGTACCGGGCTCGGTATCGATATCATGCTCACCCTTTAGTTTCACAAAACCACCCAAAGGAAGCCAGTTCAAACTATAAATAGTGCCATGATGTTTCTTTATTATTTTTGCCCGGGGCGGAAACCCGAGTCCAAATTCCTCAACTTCCACGCCATTGCGGCGCGCCATGATGAAGTGTCCCCACTCATGAATAAGTATCAGACCGATAAATAAAAATAGTCCTAGGACAAATAACAAAATTCCCATATTTGTTACTTAAGTATAAATGGTTTAAGAGCCTTGGTCTAGACTTACACACCAAAGCGTCTTTGACGCTTTGCATAATCAAGTAATACACTTTTCAAATCTTGTTTGGTGAAATCGGGCCAATGTTTATCGATAAAATATAGCTCAGCGTAGGCAGTTCGCCACAACATAAACCCACTTGTGCGCATCTCGCCAGAAGTACGTATCACCAAGTCAATAGGCGGCAGCTCTGGAATATATAACTCCTTTTCAAAATCACGTACGCTTAAACGATTTGGATCCACCCGGTGACGCAGCAACCGCTTGGTAGCATCCACGATTTCCTGCTGCCCACCATAGTTGATGCATAGACCTAAAGTGCCTTTTTTGCATTGTTCGGTTTTTTTAACAGCCCTATCGATAGCAGACAGCACCGATTTAGGTAATCCGTCTCTTGCCCCAATATGTACCACCTTAATATCTTGCTCCAAAAATTCGTCTAAGTATTGCTCGGCAAACCGAATGATTAGCTTCATTAAATAATTCACTTCAGTTTTTGTCCGATTCCAGTTCTCGGTCGAAAAGACGAATACAGATACAAACTTAATACCACCGTTTATGGCAATAATGGCCATATCACGTAACACTTCTGCTCCCTGATGATGCCCTTTTAGTATGGGTAAATTTTGTTCTCTGGCCCAGCGACGATTTCCATCCAATACTAATCCTAAATGTAGTGGAAGCTCTAACTTATCCGTTTCTTCCATTTTATACCGTCATAATTTCAGCTTCTTTGGTCCTAGCTGCAGCATCTACTTGTGATTTGTGCTTGTTCATAAGCTCATCTATTTGAGTTGAAAAGCGTTTTGCGTCATCTTCAGAAATATCTTTATCTTTTTTGGCTAACGCGATAGTATCCAAAGCATCATGACGCACTCCACGGAATGAAATCATGCAGTCCTCAACTTTTCCACTCAGTTGCTTGGATATATCTCGACGACGCTCTTCAGTTAATGCGGGAATCGGTACACGTACAACGCGGCCATCATCGCTTGGATTCAAACCAAGTGATGGATTGTCGCGAATAGCACTCGAAATGGCTTGAAGATTATTCGGATCAAAGGGTGTGATCTGCAGCAGCTGAGCCTCCGGTGCGGTAATATTGCTTACTTGGTTTAGCGGCATAGGTGTCCCGTAAGCAACTACCATAACAGCGTCAAGCATGCCCGGGTGCGCCCGGCCAGTGCGGATTTTTTTTAATTCTTCTACGAAATGATCATATGCTTTTTGTAGCTTAGCTTCAGCTTCACTCACGACTTGGCTCGGTGTCATATTATCTCCTTAACAGTATTTTTATTGTAGATCAAGGACAACAAAAAAGCCAAAGCTGAGAAATTTACGTTACTTCGCCGAGGGCAATGCGACTAAAACGACGGACGACAATATTTTCGCCCAGTCGGGCTATATGATCTTTGACGTAGTCGCCGACAGTTTGATCTGGGTTTTTGATGTACGGCTGATCAAGCAGGCATTTTTCGGCAAAGTGTTTCTTGAGCATACCTTCAACAATGTTATCGAGCATATTTTCCGGCTTACCATCAGCTCTTGCCTTCTCACTGAATTCAGTCTTGGCTTTGTCACGTGTATCGGCTGGTACATCGTCAGCACTGAGAAATTCTGGATTGCTAGCGGCAATATGCATGGCAATATCCTTGACAAAATCGGTGAAAATCTCATTACGAGCTACAAAATCAGTCTCACAGTTGATTTCTACGCATACGCCGATACGGCCGTCATGGTTGTAAGAACCAACCAGTCCCGCACGAGCATCGCGCTCGCCGCGCTTTTCAGCCTTTGTTAGTCCTTTTTTACGCATAGCTTCCAGGGCTTTATCAAAATCCCCCCCTGCTTCCGTTAGGGCAGCCTTAGCATCGGTCAAACCAACGCCAGTTAAATTCTTAAGTCTCTTAATATCTTCAATATTCATATTACTGCCTTATTTTTCCTCAGCTTTTTCAGTTTTATCAGCTGGTTTAGCGGCCTTTTCCGTCGAATCTTCTTTTTCTGAAGTTTTAGCCGATATAGCCTTGCCAGTTTCAACTGCGTCCTTAACGTAATCTGCAATTAGCTGCAAAGTTTTAATCGCATCGTCATTGGATGGGATTGGGTGCGTGATTAAACTTGGGTCAGAATTGGTATCACATATAGCGACAATTGGCAGTTTTAGCTTACGTGCTTCCAATACAGCGTTTTTATCGTGTGTTGGATCAAATACAAAGACTGCACCAAGTTTGGCGTGCATGTCTTTAATACCACCGTACAGCACATTCATTTGCTCGATTTCTTCTTGAAAACGCTGGACTTCAAGTTTGTTGTATCGATTATTAAGCTCACCCGTTTCCATTTTGGTCTCAAGGTCTTTTAAATGCTTAATACGGCCATTGATTGTGTTGAAATTGGTCAACATTCCACCCGCCCAACGTTCTACAACGTATGGCATGTTGGTATCTTGAGCAAGCTTTAACACAATATTCTGCGCTTGGCGTTTAGTACCGACAAACAATACTTGTTTTCCACTTGCAGTCATTTGGGTAAGAAAGCCTAAGACTTCTTCTAATTTATCAACCGTTTTAGTAAGGTCAATTATATGGCTGCCATTTCGTTTGCTATGGATGTACTGGCCCATAGCTGGATGCCAGCGTGAGGTTTTGTGGCCAAAATGGGCGCCGGCCGACAAAAGCGCTTTAATGTCTACTTGCGTAGCCATAGTTAACTCCTTGTTCTTCGTAATGGGTACCTGCCAGCTCCTACACGGATTTCTGCCAGGAGGATTCAATCCCAAAACTGCTTAATTAATACCCTTGCAGTGTAACAGGGGTGCAGCATTTTTACAACCCCTACCTTGACCGGATGTAACAGATACAGTATACTTGTCCGAGTTATGAAGCAAAAAATTCACCCTGATAATTACCGGCTCGTTGTCTTTGAAGACCTCAATAATGGCCACCGCATTTTGACGCGCTCAACTGTTGCAAGCGAAGAATCCACCAAGTGGGAAGATGGAAATGAATACCCGCTTATAAAAGTGCATATTTCAAGCGCTTCTCATCCCTTCTTTACCGGCGAGGAGCGCATCGTTGATATCGAAGGTCGCGTCGATAAATATAAAGCCCGTGCCGAAGCTGCCAAAGCTGCCCGTGAAGCCAAAACCACCAAGAAACCCCGCAAGAGTGAGAGCAAAGCCGAAGCCCAAAAGCTAGGTGACACTGCCGCAAATCGTTAGCTACATTTGATTATTTAAACCGCCAATTATTAACAAAATGGCGGTTTTTTGTTTTAACATTAGCAGTAGAAATGGAAGAAAAAGCTTTAACTTACAGACAAGAACTAACCGAGCTGGAAACCAAGATGCAGGATCCAGGTATCTTCAGCACGTCCGATTACCCTAAACTTGCCAAGCGATATAGTGATTTACAGCAGTTAATCTCACTATTTGATGAACTAGAAATCATTCAAAAACAAACAGTCGAAGCTACCGAACTTTCTAAAGGTGGCGATGAATTGGCTGAAGTTGCAGATAGTGAACTCGAGGAACTGGGCAAGAAAAAGCAGACCGTTCTATCTAAATTACAAGAAGCCTTGACGCCAAAAGACCCCAACGATGAGCGTAACGCCATTTTTGAAATCCGCGCCGCCGCCGGTGGTGACGAATCCAGCCTGTTTGCGGCCGAACTTTATCGCATGTACACCCGTTTTTGTGAAACTCATACTCTAAAGATAGAGCTGCTGAGCGAAAGCCCGTCAGAAGCTGGCGGCTTCAAGGAAATCAGCTTTAAAGTCAGCGGTGTCGAAGCCTACGGACGGCTAAAGTTCGAAGCCGGAGTGCATCGCGTCCAACGCGTGCCTGCGACTGAGTCACAGGGCCGTATTCACACCAGTACTGTGACGGTTGCAGTTTTACCAGAAGCTGAGGAAAGTGATGTTGAAATCGGACCAAACGATCTAAGAATCGACGTATATCGCTCAGGTGGTCATGGCGGCCAGAGCGTCAACACCACTGATTCGGCAGTAAGAATAACTCACATCCCTACTGGAATTGTGGTAACTAACCAAGATGAGAAGTCGCAAATAAAAAACAAACTTAAGGCCATGAGTGTACTGCGTTCACGCTTGTTACAAGCCAAAATAGACCAGGAAAATGCCAAGCTTGATTCGCAAAGGCTTAAACTTATCGGTTCTGGCGATAGGTCTGAGAAGATTCGCACCTATAATTTTCCGCAAGATCGCATCACCGATCACCGAATTGGTTATTCACGCAGTGATATTCCCGGTGCTTTAGCCGGTCAAATCGATGATTTATTAGAAGAACTCCACAAAGCCGAACACGAACTACTCACAAATGTTACTTAATGACTGGCTACAAACAGCCACTAAAAATCTTGAATCGGTTCAAATCTCATCAGCTCGCTTGGATATACTCATTCTATTAGAGGACCAACTTAAAAAAGACCGGTCTTGGATTTTGGCAAATTCTGATTATGAACTTACGCATGAACTATTAAAAAACTTAAATGAACTTGTAGTACGCCGGGCTAAACACGAACCGCTAGCATATATTCGCGGCAAGAGTGAGTTTTATGGCCGGACTTTTAGGGTAACGTCTGCTACTTTGCAGCCTCGGCCGGAAACCGAGACCATGATTACTGAGCTAAAAAAACTAAAACTATCCAGAGAAATGGATATCGCAGATGTTGGTACAGGTTCCGGCTGTTTAGCCATCACAGCTAAGCTAGAATTACCTTATACACAAATATATGCCACCGAAATTAATATCGACGCCTTAAAAATAGCCAAACAAAATGCTAAGGAATTTAGGGCTTTAATAAATTTTTATCAAGGTGATATATTGAGGCTGCTAGAGTCTCAACACCTAGACATTGTCCTCGCTAACCTGCCGTATGTGCCGGATAGCCATACTATCAATGAAGCCGCTATGTATGAACCCAGAGTTGCTATATTTGGCGGCGAAGACGGCCTTGATTTGTACCGTCGACTATTTATACAAATTTCTCAGCGAAAACAGAAACCAAAGTATGCGTTAACCGAAAGCCTACCATTTCAACATCAAGTTGTAACACAAATTGCACAATTAAATGGCTATGCGCTTGCGTCTACTGAGGATTTTATTCAAGTTTTTAATCGCTAATCTTGTTCGGAGGCTTCGAGCTTCACATTAACAGAAATTTCCGAGCCATCACGCACCACAGTTAATTTGACCGTATCACCGACACCAAAACGCCCTAGTACAGAAATCAGACTGTTTTTCTCATCAATAGCTACATCGTTAATCTTCGTAATGATGTCTTTCTCACGCAGTCCTGCTTTATCTGCCGGGCTTTCGTCTATAATTGATGGCTGGCCGTTCTGATTCGGTGCCACGTATGCCCCGCGTTTAATATTTAGATTATAAAAATATGCTGTGTCGTCTGTCAGCGAAATGTAGCGTACGCCCAAGTATGGCCGTTCCAGTTTGCCATTTTTTTGCACACTGGCAATAAGCCCTTTGACATCATTAATCGGAATCGCAAAGCCAATATTTTGTGCGTCGGCCACCGCCACATTGATACCGATCACTTCACCGCTCAAGTTCATTAGTGGTCCGCCTGAGTTACCGGGGTTGATGGCGGCATCAGTCTGAAATAGGTTCTGTAAACTCTCCGTACTCGAGCTTGAACCGTCGCTGGCTTCAATATCGCGGCCATAACCCGACAAAATTCCACTAGTGACGGTGTTCTCGAATTGGCCCAAGGCATTACCGATCGCTATAACCCTGTCCCCCACTTCTATCGTGGCCGAATCACCAATACTAGCTTTTTGGAGATCTTTACCCTTGTCATCTTTTATTTTCAAAAAGGCTATATCAAGCGGATCACTGTCGCCCGTACGGCCAATTACCTCTATGTCTTTTAAAATAGTGCCGTCAGATAACGTCACGCTAACTCCTGTCGTGCCACGTGGTACAACGTGACGGTTGGTAATTACTATGCCATCATCACTGATAATAACTCCCGTCCCAGCTCCTTGCTGTTCGATTTGTTGCGGTCCAAAGACACTTTGCCCGACACCTTGCGCAGTCACGCTGATTGACACCACGCTTGGGCCCACTTCTTTGGTAATCTCACTTATTAGTTCTCCTTCGCTCGAAACGATTTGCTGACGACTTTCGGTGGATGAAAAATTTCCACCACTAATACTTTGAGACCGGGAACCTAGTATGCCACCACCAAAACCGGCGGCAGCGGCCACTAATATCAGTAAGCCAGTCGTAGCATTCTTAGCCTTTCGATTGTGCTGGCCATGCCTTACAACCGGCTTAATGGGTTCTGCTTCTTTTGTCTGCAAGTGTGTTTCCCCAGGCTCGGCGGCGACTTCAGTATTTTTTGGCACTTCTTCCATCAAATTTATCCTTAATTTATACTCATTCTAATAAAAACTTGCTGAGAAAGTACTTAACTTCTATATTGCTTTGTCACCCCAGTCAGAAAACAAAATAATCACAATAAGGACGGCACTCATGATAAGTAATACTTCCCGACGAACGAAATTAGACAAACGATCATTGTTCTCCAGATAATAAAGCGTGGCAAGACCTACACCAATAATTGTTAACATAACAACCGGTTGCGCCAAAAACCCATGATACAAAAGCCAGTGCCCTAGTACCCAAGTCAAAGCTGCGGCAATATAACCCCATATATGAGAAAGCATAGAAGTTAGCGGCTCATCAAAGCTACTAAAGAAATGACGTGCTGCCAGATAGCATACTGCCCAGGTTGCTAATATCAGCACTAACAGTGATGAACCTCCCCATAACATGTACAATGCGCTTAAACCCAAAAATTGTCCTAATCCCGCCTGTATAGAAATCCAGAAGGTGGTAGAACGCGGTTTAATAAGTATCAGCCAGATTTCATAACACGCAACCCATATAAGCTGCCATACTTGAGACGGGGCCTGAGCCATATATACGACGAATGATAAGCCCACGATAATATCTATAGCGTTAGCCCGGATATTGGCAGGCCAATGCCTCGGCCGTACGGCAAACATGCGCCATTTAGACAACAAGACCACTGCATAAGCAGCAGGCAGTATAGAGGTGCGAACAAAAACAAATACCAGAATTGGCATTATGGCTACTAGGAGCCAGTGCACAAACTTGCTGAAGCCGCTAGCAGGCTTGATTCTGGACATTGCTCGTCTCATTGCTGCCTCTTATTATATAGCTTAATGCCACTATGAGCCATTATTTATTCAAGCTTAAGCCTAGCCTATTTTCTTTAATTTGTTCCTAGGATAATAACAAAGTCGGCAGCCGTCGCATCAATGGTGGTATCCGGCAATGATTCAATTGATTTGACGTTCAAACGTTTTTCCAAATAGCTACGCGTGTACTTCTTATCACCTTTGCGCATATCAATCAGTAGAGTATTAGTATAGGTTTTAGTTGGGGCGTCGCCTACGGATATTACGTTATAACCGAATGATTTTAGTTCTGTGCTCTTCTGGGTTGCTCGTCCCGGCGTGCTGGTGCCATTCAAGATCATGATCTTTGCATCTTCGCTTTTAAGAAACGCATCCCGCATGATGTTACGAACATAGTTCTGAATCTCAGAGTAATTAAAGACTCCTGCTTTCGGCACTTGTACCGACAGTCCGTTAACAGTACTTCCCACGACATGTTCATCTAAACCAACGGAGACTACTTTGTCGCCCGGTATCTCTTTGGCAAGCTCATATACCCGCATCATTTCATTGACGGTAAAGTCTGTCGATACTTGATTACCAAAATCACTCAGGAGTTGATTTAACTTTATAGGATTAGCTAAGGTTCCCGTACTAAGTACTTTTTCTTTTAATCCTAAAATAACAGCTCGTTGACGTTCAGCACGAGAAAAGTCACCTCGGGCACTTGTCTTACGCGATCGAGAAAACGCCAGTGCCCTTTCACCATCAAAATGCTGATTGCCTGGCTGCACATTCAATTTATAATTTCGGCCGTTGATCCACATAAAATCTGATACGGCCATTTCTTTAGACACATTGATGTCGATACCACCAACCGTATTAATAGCTTTTTTGAAGCCGGCAAAATCCATCATGGTGTGATAATGAATCGGTACGCCCAATGCATCTGATAATGTTCTCTTCAGCGCATCCAAACCTGCTTTTTCGGCGGCGTTTTTCGCTTCCTCATTTCCTCGATCTTTATAAGAATAGTTATTTAATACCGCCATCTTGGCGTTTGCATAAACTTCGTTAACCTTTGATTCATAACCGCTGGGTGATTTTACCCAGAAATCACGAGCCACACTTAGCAGTGCCGCCTCTTTGGCAATCGGATCGATACTGGCAATAATAATCGTATCTGTCAGATCCGGCCCATCAGACTGTTCTTCACCACCCCTACCGAGTACCATAATATTAACCCGACCATCGCCTTCACCTTTTAGTAACGATGGATCAACGTTCTGGTTATTTAAGATGGCCGAATTCCCGCCACCCTTAAAGATGTTACGACTAAGCAAGAAGGTTTTTAGCAATAATCCGGCGCCGATCAGCAGTAGAATCGAACCAAAAATTGCACTTGTGCGCATGGCGATACGCATTCTCGGATGCTTGAAAGAGCTAGCCGGCTTTTTAAACCATAAATATTGCCACCATGCTTTCTTTTTCGACTTTATCTGGTTTAGCTCGTTTGCCCGTTTCTTGATCCGCTCATGACGCTCTTGTCGTTGCCCAAAGGCATCAGTTACTTCAAGTTGTTGACGGCGTTCACCCGGCTGACTGATTGCAGGCGTCGAAATAGGTCGGAAGCCGTCTATAGAACCAAAAGAGTCGATACTACGTCTAGTTGCCGGTGTGCCGCTTGGCTTACGGGCTTTATAATATTGATTAAAGGCGCGCAAATTAGGTCCAGGCTGAGGCTGGTTGGGGCGTCCGCTTACAAATCCATCAATAGAAGAATTGAAACGTTTTTTTGGAGTGCGAGAGTTATCCATTTCTATCCTGATTAGTATACCTTTTATGATTAGGATCGTAAACCGTTAGCATCCTGGGGCCCTTTCCGCTATAGTTTAGGGTCGAAACATGGAACAATACTCTCCACCGCGGCAAAATCCTTCGCTCCCAGGCCCCAGCCCAGTTTTGCCAATTGCCCCCCACCACCGGCCGCCTAGGGATGGGTTAAAAAGTATTTTAACTACGGTGCTTATTTTACTTATCGCACCTGTGCTTGCGCTGAGTATTACAGCTTTTATTTTCCAGTCCTATGAAGTTGAAGGCCCAAGCATGGAGCCTACCCTGGAAACCCAAGATCGGTTAATCATATGGAAAGCCGGGCGCACTTGGTCACGACTAACCAAGGATGAATATATCCCGCAACGTGGAAGTGTGATTGTATTTGTAAAGCGGGGGTTGTTTGATTTCAGTACCGACAAAGAAAAACAGCTTATCAAGCGGATCATCGGTTTACCAGGCGATCGTATAGTTGTTGATAATGGGGAAATAAAAATTTTTAACAGTGAAAATCGTAACGGTTTCAACCCCGATAAAACATTGGATTATGGCGCGGACATAAAAGAACCCACTGAAGGAAACGTCGATATTACTGTGGGTGCCGGTGAAATATTTGTAATGGGTGATAACAGGGATAATTCTCTTGATTCCCGAAGCTTTGGTACGGTTCCAGTAATCGATATTGTCGGTACGCTTTCATCTCGTATTTTACCTATTAGCGACGTCAAAAAGTTTTAGCTTTAGCTTCGCACTGATTCAAGTAAATGAATTAGGTTTTCAAGATCATCGTCAGTTTCGAATCTTATAACCAGCCGGCCTCCCTTTGCCATATGTTTGACCGTTACAGGACGCTGCAATATTTTCGATAAAGATTTTGTAGCCGGTGATGTTTCACTGGTTCGTTGCTTAGCTTGTTTTACATTCTTATTTCCGGCTTTAGCGGCTACCACAAACTGTTCGGCTTGCCGAACCGACCAGCCGTTTTTCTGGATTAATAAAAGTAGCTGTTCTTGTTGTTCGGGTATATCTTTTAGTGCCAAAATAGATCGGGCATGGCCTTCGGTAATTTTCTTCTTTGCAAGAGCATCCTGGGCAGCCGGTGGTAATTGCAACAGTCGTACAATGTTGTTGACTGTCGAACTAGCCTTATGTAGCCGCTTAGCAATATCTTCTAAGCTCAGTCCAAATAGTTCGTGTAACCGATTAATAGATACTGCTTGCTCTAGTGGGCTCAGATCTACGCGTTGGATGTTTTCTACTAATGCAATTTCCAACTTCTCTAATTCCTCGGTCGTGCGTATTACTACGGGCACAGTTTCTAAACCGGCTAATTTACTGGCACGCCAACGCCGCTCTCCAGCAATTATTTGATACTTGCCGTTTTTTTGAGGCGTGACCAATAATGGCTGCAATACACCATATGTCTTTATCGAGTCTGCAAGCTCCTGTAGTAAATGTTGTTCAAATGTACGTCGAGGCTGTTCTTTATTTGCCTCAATATCGGAAGTGAACAATTTTTGTACTCGGTCTTTGTTCTTATTTAGTAGACCCTCGTCGACACCTTGCGGCATCAGTATATCAAAGCCTTTTCCCAATCCTTTGAGCTGTTTCGCAGTCATGATTTTTTTACTCCAGTCATCACCTTTTTAGGCGTTTGGTAAACTGAATATAACACTTTATAGTAACTTTTTATATGAAATAAGTGTTCAATGAATGTAGTACGATTTACATATGAATAAAATCTACCGTCCCACACGACTAATAACCTCCTTGGCTAGTTGTTTATAGGCTCGCGCGCCCTTAGACCATTTATCATGCTCGCCGATGGGTTTTCCAAAACTTGGTGCCTCTGCCAAACGCACGTTTCTTGGGATAATAGTAGTAAACAGTTTATCGCCGAAATGTTTCTTAAGTTCGTCTTTTACCTGCTGAGATAGGCTGTTGCGTGAATCAAACATAGTTAAAACAACTCCTAATATTGTCAACTGAGAATTCAAAGCAGATTGCACCCGCTCAATTACACTTATAAGTTGACTCAGGCCTTCCAAAGCATAATATTCATTCTGCACCGGAATCAGCACATAGTCAGCTGCCGTTAAAGCATTGATAGTAAGTAGGCCCAATGAAGGTGGACAATCAATCAAAATGTATTCATGATCAAACTGGTCAAGGACTTCCTTTAGTTTTACTTCACGCTGCAGACTGCTCACCAGCTGTACTTCGGCACCCGCCAAATTGGCATTGGCCGGCAGCACCTGAAGGTTTGTGAATTCTGTGTCCCGAACGATTGATGGAGCCGCTTCCGGCTGAAACAGCGCGTCGTACATTGTTTCATCCAGCGTATTCTTATCTATTCCAAGTCCGCTGGTGGCATTACCTTGTGGATCGAGATCTGTTAATAGTACACGTTTGCCCGCCTTGCCTAAGTAACTGCCAAGGTTGACCGCTGTGGTCGTCTTACCAACACCGCCTTTTTGATTTAATATAGCGATTTTAACGCTCATTGTTACCCCTTGAGATCTTACTCCTTAGCCTATCATAGAACTGTTAACTTTCGTAGTCCCTGGCTCAGGCTAGTTGTTCATTTTTAACACCTGAATGTTTATATCATCCTGGTTATATTATCTGTGTTTACCGTGTTCGCTAATAAGATTTTTACAATTATGGCGAGACTACACTAACTAACCATCTAGTCTTAACGTTTTAAGATTTTAAGGTTAAAACTAGCCGTTTAATACTATAATTTTTTGTTTGGACTATCTTGCTTATGCTGAGGTATACTAGTAGGGAATTTTCTTTGACACGAGTTTTTTATCTGTAAAAACATCAAAAAGTACATAAAGGGTAATATGGATCACTCGCAATTTAGTCACGACGACGTGAATGACATTATGTCTATGGTTATGGGCGGGCATGCCCCTCAACAAGCGTTACAGCCTCTGCCTCGGTATGACAAACAGAAATATACTCGTCTACCACAGATGGATGTTTCCCCTGTTACTGCTGTTTCCGAATCAGCATATACCAACGAACAGCCTCTGGCTACAGAGGAACCGGCCTATGCTTACACTCAGCCGCAATCCTATGCTACCGACACAACTTATCCAGATCAATTAACTGTCAAAAATGGTCATGGATGGTTCTACGCTGTACTTATATCAGTGATATTAGGTATATTTGCAGTGGTTGGATTTTACAGCCGTACCTATATATCAGCGCTACTTGTACCTCCCTCTCCCTTTAAAGACAAGATTAGCCAGCAGTCTTTCTCGCTTTTCTACCCTACCAAGCTCCCAGAGGGCTATAAGATTGAACTTGATAGTATTGCTGTGCAAGAAAACCACATTGTCGCCTTTTCGATGTCGAATGACCGGTCACAACGCGTTATATTCAACCTCCAAGAAGCACCAGCCGGACTTAATCTAGCTGCTTATGAGGAACGATACAGCGATTACAAACAAGTAGCTACCGTAAATGGTACGGCAAAAGTAGGTGTAACTACTGAAGGCAACGAGATTGCCCATATGGTGGCCGGCAAAACCTGGATTACCGTGCAAGCTTCTAAGGACACTTTAAGTAAAGAGGGCTTTGCCACCGTGCTTAGTAGCCTTAAACTAGATAGTCCGCAGTAATATGAACAGCCGACGTAATATCAACGAAATGGACACCATTATGGCCTCTGTCATTGGAGGCCAAAAAGTAGATCAGCCGCAAAAAAAAGTCAAGCGTCGGAGCTTGTTTAGGCGTAAATCAAAGCTATTAAAACAAACCCCAAAATGGGATAAATTTGATAAATCTGCATCCACCCAAGCGTCTTATCAACAAGCCGTCTTTGGCAAGGTCAAGCATCGTCGGACGCAGCGTGCTGTACAAACCTATCATACTATCGCCATCCAGATCCCCGCCCTTGATTATAAAAAACCCGCCCACTGGTTTAAATCTCATCGCAAGGCCGCTTCTATCTTTGCACTAATGCCAGTTATTACCTATGCATCTGTTTACGGCATTCGTTTTGCCCTGCAAAAGCGCGCAGAAAAATCAGAGGTCTTACAAGCCTCTACTACCTCTATTACCCCGCCTTCAGTCTATACGCCCCATAACTTACCTACAGGATTTACCGTCGGCTCAGGAACTCAACAACTTGATAACGGCGCTGTTATGTACACCGTTTTTGATGATGAAGGTCGGCAAATATATATCACCCAGCAATCTAAACCTCAAGAATTTGATGAAGCTATGTTACAGGGCTCACAAAAATTTGGCACCCCAAATGGCACAGGGTATGTAAAAGAAGATCCAGAACGAATTACCGGATTTTTATTTACAGCGAGCTCATGGGTTCTCCTAAATGGCGCTCCTGGCGTCAGTCAGGACAAAATGGTCGAGCTCATATTAGGTCTCGGTTCATAAAAGGCAAATTGACCCTTGTTTTAAGCACAGGCATAATACGTAGCAGATATAAGGGGTAAAGAGTTGGATATACGTCCTCCTAAGCGACATACGGACCAAGAAAGCATGCGAACACGTCCGCGTGTTTCTCCGACTTTCCGTGGCACATCAGATCGAGCTGAATATAACCAGGTCGTTCCCGCCCTGCCGCAAGCTCCTCGAACGCCTTCAGAAACTTTATCCAAAAACACCAGATCGATTGGTAAATACCTGAACAAATTCATTAATAAAAAGTTCCTTCGCTCGCAAGCCATACTTATCGGAGGGATAATAATCACCCTGCTAATTGGACTTGTGGTACTGCAAAAGAGCATAACTTCTAATCTTGAAATTAAATATGCTGCACAACGAGCTAAAGCCGCAGATATTCAGTCACTTTTAGCTAATCTGCCTGATATCAGTAGCTTGCAGCCAGGGCAATCAGCCGAAGGTGCATTTATCGTAGGGCGGTACCAAGCAGCGTCTCAAACGCTTGAAAATACATCATTGGATAAACCAAATATAATAGATAGGTTACTTTCGCCTGGTAATGCAAATAGATTAAATTATGATTTTTCAGAAACCCGAAAAGCGGCTGATACATCTCGAACTCATTTGACGAGTATTACAGAACAGTTAAATGTAATTAAAAAATTTATCGAATACAATCCTCGCCAGGATTTTATAGAATTTGGCAAAAATAAGACTAACGATGACGAACGTTTAGGAGTTACCAAACAAGGCTTTCTTACTACGCAAATACAACTTAATAGTACGGCAGCCAACACCCCTGAAACTGCCAGCAGTAAGCAGATGTTAAATAACCAACTTCAATCGGCAATAAATGCCGCAGAAGCATTCAAAACTCACCGCAATGTTAATACTTTTGCCATTGCCACAAGCGATTCTCAGTCTGCTATCATTAACAGTTTACAGACCCAACTTAAGACTTCTCAAGATTCATACCAAACCGCCTACCACGCTTTAGATTAAAGCTACCAATAGAAAGCTTGCCTTGTACCAGTTTCGGCATCAAAGGACTTACCATGGCGCAAATGTTGCCTGGTGCTTGGCGCTGTAAACTGAATTTCTGCCACCTGGCTGTAAGTATTAAGCAGATTATTGTTGCCGAATACAAACCTCAGACAGTAGCTACCGTTCAAGGCTTCATATGGTGTTACTGATAAATCCCAAACATAATCCTTCCCAACTATAGTAGCGTTGGGATTAGTAATGCCAGCTGTTTCAAAAAATCCTTGCCCAAAAATATCATCCGTACTATGCGTCAGAGCGCTAGACCGCATTTCTATTAGTGACCCATCGGTAAAGTTATTGGCCGTATAAAATGCTATTGGCGTACTAGTCGTGACATCAGTATAACTTTCACCGCTAAATGAGGTATCGCAGGTGCCGGATTTTGGGGAATACTGTAGTTTTAGGTTCTGTGAACTAGCTAATGTTGTTTTAGTAGTTGCATGCAAAGCCATATATAAGCGAAGTGCAACATCAGAGGTTGTAACACTCGTTGCAGAATTTTGCGCCACACTATTATATGCATCACCCACAAAACTCCTATTAATAGGCATGGATTCAAATCTGCGGGTTTCAGAGGTAGCCCGGTCGGTTTCACTGGTAGCGCGGTCGGTTTCGGCGGTAGCGCGGTCGGTTTCACTGGTAGCGCGGTCAGTTTCAGACGTAGCCCGGTCGGTTTCTGAGGTTGTACGCTCCACACACACCCCCGCACATAATAAAGTCTCAGTGGCTGTTCTAATGATCAGAAAGTCCTGGCTGCCGGCCGTGAAGCCGGTACTGGAGCCAACCACGTAGACGTTGCCTCTAGAGTCGGTAATGAGGGCGTTGGCATTGTCTGTACCCGTGCCGCCCCAGGTTTTGGTCCACTGTTCGACGCCAGAGCTATCATATTTTTGTAGGACAAAGTCATTACTACCTGCTGTAAAGCCGGTGCTGTTGGTGTAGCCGGCTAGGTAGACGTTGCCGGAGGTGTCGGTAGTAACAGCGTTGGCAACATCACTGCCCGTGCCGCCCCAGGTTTTGGTCCATTGTTCGACGCCAGAGCTATTGTATTTTTGTAGGACAAAATCTTCAACGCCGGCCGTGAAGCCGGTGCTGGCGGTAGAGCCGGCCATGTAGATGTTGCCGCTGGTGTCGGTAGTAACAGCGAAGGCAACATCACTGCCCGGGCCGCCCCAGCTGTAGCCAAACTCTTGGACAGTACCGCAATGAACCAGGATTGACGGTGAACGGTAGGTTTCGGCGGTAGCGCGGTCGGTTTCGGCGGTAGCGCGGTCTACACACGAACTACAGTTGGCAATAGAGCCGGAAGAATTAAATTTAGCGATTACGGAATCATTACCGCCGGCCGTGAAGCCGGTGCTGGCGGTGTAGCCAGCTAGATAGATGTTACCGGAAGAGTCTAGGGTGACGGCTTTGGCGATGTCACTGCCATCACCGCCCCAGGTTTTGGTCCATTGTTCGACGCCAGAGCTATCATATTTTTGCAGGACCAAGTCGGTGCCGCCGGCCGTGAAGCCGGTGCTGGCGGTAGAGCCGGCTAGGTAGACATTGCCCGAGGTGTCGGTGGTGACGGCGTTGGCCACGTCAATACCGGTACCGCCCCAGGTTTTGGTCCATTGTTCGACTCCCGAGGAGTTGTATTTTTGCAGGACCAAGTCGAAACTGCCGGCCGTGAAGCCGGTGCTGGCGGTGTAGCCAGCTAGATAGATGTTACCCGAGGCGTCTACGGTGACGGCGTTGACTTTATCATTGCCATCACCGCCCCAGGTTTTGGTCCATTGTTCGACTCCCGAGGAGTCATATTTTTGCAGGACCAAGTCTTCTACGCCGGCCGTAAAGTCGCTGCTGTTGGTCTGGCCGGCTACGTAGACATTGCCAGAGGTGTCGGTGGTGACGGCGTTGGCGATGTCACTACTGATACCGCCCCAGGTTTTGGTCCATTGTTCGACTCCCGAGGAGTCATATTTTTGTAGCACCAAGTCGTCACTGCCGACCATAAAGCCGATACTGTTAGTCCGGCCGGCTACGTAGACATTGCCCGAGGTGTCGGTGGTGACGGCGTTGGCGATGTCACTGCCATCACCGCCCCAGGTTTTGGTCCATTGTTCGACTCCCGAGGAGTCATATTTTTGCAGGACCAAGTCTTCTACGCCGGCCGTGAAGCCGCTGCTGGCGGTCTGGCCGGCTACGTAGACATTGCCCGAGGCGTCGGTGGTGACGGCGTTGGCGATGTCACTGCCATCACCGCCCCAGGTTTTGGTCCATTGTTCGACGCCAGAGCTATTGTATTTTTGTAGGACAAAGTCAGAACCGCCGGCCGTGAAGCCGCTGCTGGCGGTCTGGCCGGCTACGTAGACATTGCCCGAGGCGTCTACGGTGGTGGCGTTGGCTTGGTCAGTGCCATCACCGCCCATTGTTTGTAAGAACGTTGGGTTGTCATTATTCT
>JALYQI010000026.1 GCA_030855955.1 bacterium
CGAAGCTTTACTCCGAAGAGCACATGCGGTATTAGCTACTCTTTCGAGCAGTTATCCCTCAGTTTGGGGTACATTCTTACGCGTTACTCACCCGTCCGCCGCTCGTGTACTCCAGCACATCATTCAAACTTACCCTATCTCCTAGCCGGGAGTATGGGTTGTGAATACAATTCACCGCTTAAATAATCTGCAGGAGCCTTACCGCTCGACTTGCATGTATTAGGCACGCCGCCAGCGTTCATCCTGAGCCAGGATCAAACTCTCCAAAAAAGAACCTTAAAAGGTTCAAAAGAATTTGCTCATTAGCATCAGTCGAAACTGACTTAAAAAAAACAATTCAAAAAAACTGACGTTGATTTGCACTATCCTAGTTTTTAAGGGGCTTTTTTGAGGACAACTAAAATACAGGACCTCAAAAAGTGCTCATGTAATAGTACGCGTTATGGAAGATAGAGTCAAGAGACTTCTTGCAATTAATGTTGTAAGAAATATACTAATTTTTCCCTGTTATATGCTTACGCTTTAGCGGGTTCAATATCTTCTTCTGAATCATCTTCTAAGGCCGTGTCTACTAATGCCAGTGAGGCTACGGAGTCTTTATCGTTCATACGCATAATACGTACGCCTTGGGTTGCCCGGCCAAGTTCTGGTATGTCCTTAAGGCCTAAGCGTATCGTCTGACCTTGGGTAGATATTATGATGATTTCCTGTGAAGCATCCGTTAGTGCTTTTACGCCCACGAGATTACCAGTCTTTTTATTGACAACTGCCGAGCGGATACCGACTCCGCCGCGGGCATGAGCCGTAAACTGGGAAATCTTGGTACGCTTGCCATAGCCCAGCTCTGATATCACAAATATACTAGTAGTCTCCTCAACAATATCCATGCCGATTACTTGGTCGCCTGCCCGCAGGCGGATACCACGAACACCCCGGGAGGCTCTGCCCATTGGTCTGACGTCTTTCTCATGGAAGCGGATAGCTTGACCCTGCAAAGTCGAAATGACGACTTCGTTATTACTATCGGTCATACGGATCCATTTCAGTTCATCACCTTGATCGAGGTTGATGGTGATAAGTCCCGAGCTACGCACGTTCTTGTATTGGTCAAATGGTGTCTTCTTCACGACGCCGCGAACCGTACACATCATCATATTGCCGTGCTCGGCCTTCTTATTGACGTTGACTACCGCGCTTACTGTTTCTTCTGGTTGAAGTTGCAGCAGGTTCACGATGGCAATGCCTTTGGCATTCAAGCCTACAGCCGGAACCTCATAAGTTTTCAGTCGGAAGACACGGCCCTTATTAGTAAAGAACAATAGGTAATCGTGCGTTGATGCATTTACAACATGTTCGATGACATCTTCCTCGCGCGTGGCCATACCTCGTCTGCCCTTACCGCCCCGGCCTTGTTTTTTATAATCAGATACGGAACTACGCTTAATATAGTTGTTTGCTGTAAGAGTTACTACAACTTGTTCGTCGGGAATCAAATCTTCGTCCCCAAGCTTATTGAGTTCTTGTGGTATAACTTGGGTGCGTCTTTCGTCCCCAAACTGCTTTTTCATTTCCAGCAGTTCGGTCTTAATGATTTTCAAAATCTCCTTCTCGTTACCCAAAATCGCTTCAAGTTTGCTGATAAGTATTAACAGTTCAGCCAGTTCATTCTCAATCTCTTGGCGCTGCAGTCCGGTAAGCGTACGCAGCTGCATAGCCAAGATGGCTTTAGCCTGGATTTCGCTTAAATCAAACTGCTCTATTAAATTGGCTTGGGCTTCGTCGGTGGTCTGGGAGGCACGGATTGTCTTGATTACCTCATCGATATGATCAAGTGCAATCTTGAGTCCTTCTAAGATATGGGCTCTGTCCTTGGCCTTCCTTAATTCAAATTCGGTGCGTCGTCTTACTACTACTTGACGGTGTTTAATGTATTCGATCAGTACGTCTTGCAGCCCTAACACCCGCGGCTGTATGCCATCTATAAGAGCCAGCATGTTATAGTGGAACGCAGTCTGCAAAGGTGTTAGTTTATATAACTGGTTAAGTAACTTCTTCGGATACGCATCTTTTTTAAGGTCAATCACCACCCGCACCGAACCACGGGCACTTTCATCTCGAATATCAGAGATGCCGGAAATTTTCTTATCCCGTACGAGATCAGCTATTTTTTCAACCAATCCCGCTTTGTTCACCGCATACGGGATTTCAGTTATTACAATCCGCTGACGGTTTTTGTTGGTCTCTTCGATGTTTGCAACACCTCGGACCACGACACCACCGCGGCCAGTGGCAAAAGCAGTCCTGATAGATTCCCGTCCGTAAATGATGCCGCCAGTTGGAAAGTCTGGCCCCTGTACATGTTCCATCAGGTCATCTAATGTGGCTTCTGGGTTATCAATCTGTACCACGATAGCATCTACTAATTCGCCTAGGTTATGTGGCGGGATACTCGTAGCCATACCAACGGCAATGCCGACTTGCCCATTCAAAAGTAAGTTTGGCAGCTTGGCTGGCAGCACTTCTGGCTCCTGCTGCGAGCCATCAAAATTATCCCGGAAAGGCACGGTGTCTTTATCGATATCTTCGATCATTGCTTCTGAGGCTTTGGTCATACGGGCTTCGGTATAACGATATGCAGCCGGCGGATCGCCGTCCATGCTACCGAAGTTACCTTGGCCATCAACTAGCATATAACGGGTCGCAAATGGCTGGGCTAAGCGAACCATAGAATCATAAATAGCTGTATCACCGTGTGGATGATACTTACCCATGACTTCACCGACGATCTGGGCGCTCTTGGTATGCTTGCCAGTTGAGCGTAGGCCCGTTTTGTCCATAACATAGAGAATACGGCGATGCACGGGCTTCAGACCGTCTCGAACATCAGGCAAAGCCCGGGCCACAATAACGGACATAGAATACTGCAAGTAACTGGTTTCCATCTCTTCTTCGACCGATCGCAGCACCATGGTTTTCGAGTGATTCAAGGGGTCGATAAGTTTAGTTCGTTTCTCGTCTTCCATACAGTTCCTTCTTTAGATATCCAATTCTTTTACGAATTTGGCATTGGTTTGAATAAAGTTTTTACGTAATTCTACTTCCGTACCCATCAGTTTGTTAAATATAGCGTCGGCTTTTTCAGCATCTTCTACCTTGACCTGTACTAGAACTCGGTTCTCGGGATCCATGGTAGTTTCCCACAGCTGGTCGGCATCCATCTCACCCAAGCCTTTATAGCGCTGCAACGTGACGCCCGCTTGCTTGATACGATCTTCATTCGGATCAATCTTTAAACCCTTCGCTTTACGTTCCTCAATCAGCGAATCCATAATCTTATCGCGCTCCTCATCCGTATAGGCATATTGCTTTTTCTTGCCGCTGGAAATTGCAAACAGCGGCGGTTGAGCTGCGTACAGATGACCACCCTCGATAATCGCATTCATATGACGGAAAAATAAAGTCATGAGCAGCGTACGGATATGAGAGCCGTCTACGTCGGCATCGGTCATGATAATAATGCGTTCGTAGCGTAAGCCTTCCATATCGAACTGTTCGGCAATACCAACACCCATTGCCTTGATCAGGTTAAGTATCTCTTGGTTAGCAAGCATCTTATCTAATCGGGCACGCTCCACATTGAGCACTTTACCTCGCAGGGGCAGAATTGCCTGGAAATGGCTGTTACGGCCTTCCTTAGCACTACCACCGGCGGAATTACCTTCTACTATATATAACTCAGCCTGGGAGCGGTCCTTTGTTGCACAGTCGGCCAGTTTACCCGGCAAGCTGGCGCCGTCTAAGGCACCTTTACGAATAATGTTGTCACGCGCAGCACGAGCGGCTTTACGGGCACGGGCGGCAATAATTGCCTTATTGATAATGCCTCGGCCGATTGCAGGGTTTTCTTCTAGGTAATACGCCAGGTATTCACTGAATACTTTATCTACATAACCGCGTACTTCCGTATTACCAAGCTTGTTCTTGGTTTGGCCTTCAAACTGCGGATCAGGTATCTTGACAAGGATTACTGCTGTTAACCCTTCACGTGTATCTTCGCCTGAGAGATTCTCTTCTTTTTCTTTGATAATACCGTTCTTACGGCCGTAATCATTTATGACCCGGGTTAGAGCCGTACGAAATCCCACTAAATGGGTTCCACCGTCTGAGTTAAACACATTATTCGCAAATGCTTTAACCACTTCGTTGTAAGTATCGTTGTATTGTAACGCTACTTCCACCATAACGTCTCCGGCTAATTTCTCTACGTAAAATACTTTTTCGCCAATGGTTTCTTTACCTATATTAAGATGTCGGACATATGATTGGATACCGCCTTCGAAGTAAAAACTACAGCGTTTATTGTTGCGTTCGTCGATAACGGTGGTCTTGATGCCCTTAGTTAGATAGGCTTGGTGGCGCAGATAATCAACTACCCATTCAAAATCGAACTCTACTGTTTCTTTAAAGATTATAGGGTCCGGATAAAAAGTTATGGCCGTACCAGTGTCTTTGGTCGCCTCCCCCTTTTTAATCGGGGCATCTGGTGCGCCAATCTGGTAACTCTGGGTGAACACAAATCCATCGCGTTTAATTTCCGCAAATAATTTCGTAGATAGCGCATTGACCACACTCGAACCAACACCGTGTAGTCCGCTTGAAACTTTATAACCGCCACCCCCAAATTTTCCACCAGCGTGTAAGACGGTCATCACTGTTTCTAATGAGCTCTTGCCTGTTTTAGCATGTTTATCAACCGGGATGCCCCGACCGTCATCCTCGACCCGGCAGCCACCATCGGCAAGAAGGGTAACTTTGACTTCTGTTGCATGCCCAGCTATTGCCTCGTCGATAGAGTTATCAGAGACTTCTTTGATCAAATGGTGCAAGCCGACACTTCCGGTACTGCCGATATACATACCTGGGCGCTTACGGACGGGCTCGAGCCCTTCAAGCACCTGAATATCTTCAGAACTATAGCGTTTATTTTTCTCCACTCAAATACCCTCTCCGTCGGTGTTAGTCTCTTTGATGGTTACACTTTATTATAGCGTAAAAACCACCTTTTACGCAAACAGCTTGCATCCTTGTACAAAACTATGCTTCAATAAGCATGAGCGTATAAAGCTACTTATATAAACAAAAATAATATTCACAAAAAAATGTTTCGCAAACTGGTTAGCAATCTACCTTTTAATCCGAGTCTTCTCGATAGTGTTGCTTTCTATGGCAAACGAA
The DNA here is from genome assembly GCA_030855955.1 of bacterium. Taxonomy (GTDB): domain Bacteria; phylum Patescibacteriota; class Saccharimonadia; order Saccharimonadales; family JACDBH01; genus JALYQY01. The sequence continues at coordinate 5,236 of JALYQI010000026.1, forward strand.
TTCATGCCGAAGAATCAATGCGAAGACTAGGTTTTGGCTTTGTGGCCCTTGCTATGTTAGTACAAATGTTTGCCGTAATCGTACCTCCAGAGAAGTCGCTGGCTTATTCAAACGACTATATTATCAACGGACTTAATAGCAGGGACGATATCTTGCGAGCTTGGGATGGTAAAACCAGTGACCAAAACGTAGCTGCCATTTATGGACGGTTTGGCCTTACCCGGGATGATATTCTAGCCCTGCCACTTAAACCCAATGTTAGCCTTCGCTCCGACAGTGCAGATTACTGGACAATTGGACGTACGTCACTTTCGGCTGTCAGTAAAGCTGATCAAATCAAAGATATATATAAGGATAGTGAGATTCCGGTTACTGCAGGCCCCGCTACAGTCTACCTGCGTCAACTGCGTGCCTGGGACATTGTGAACTCATACAATAC
>JALYQI010000031.1 GCA_030855955.1 bacterium
CGTATTGACAGACTGGCTTACTACTAATGTTGTCGCAATAGATGCGGATGGTATACGGACATTACGACTGAATGTTATTCATGATGACCTCCGGTTGAAAGCATTCGAACATATTCCACTGCCGCCCTACATTACACAGAATGATTCACTGGCACTTGAATATCAGACCGTCTATGCCTTAGCGTATGGTAGTCTAGCTGCGCCGACAGCAGGCTTACATTTTACGAAAGAACTTGTAAATAAGATTAAACAGAATCACGAAGTAGCCGAAATTACTTTGCACGTAGGACTCGGTACCTTTGCCAAACTGACTAACGAAAACTTACGAACAGGACGTTTGCACAAAGAAAAATTTGAAATTTCGCCTGAGGTTGCTAAAACCATAGCATCGTCCCTCCATATTACTGCGGTCGGAACCACGACAGTCCGGACGCTGGAGTCTGCTACAAATAGTAAATCACTAGCAATACATAGCAGCACGGATATATTTATACGTCCTGGCTATAAATTCAAAGTAGTTAACAGTATGATTACAAATTTTCACATGCCGGGAACTTCCCTGCTGATGCTGGTGGCTGCTTTTATAGCTGACAAACGTGGCATGAGGGAAGAAGAAGCCGCTTTGGAGCTACGAAAAATTTACCAGCATGCTATCAATCAAAACTACCGTTTCTATTCGTTCGGCGACGCTATGATACTTGTTTAAACAAATATTGTGCATAAAGCCTTGCTACCGTTCCACCCCTTGGAGTATGCTATTAACAACAATAAGGAGATCGACATAATGGAAATGATACGAAAAGCCGAAAACAAACTTGCTGATTTGTATAAAGGTGCACCGAAATTATCGGAAAGTAGCAAAGAAACGTTAGTTAAAGTATGGCCATGGTTGGCTTTGGTTGGTGGTATCTTACAAGTATTAGCGGCAATTGCACTTTATCGTTGGGCCGCTGCAGCTAGTGATATAACTAGTACTGCTAACGATTTTTACCGTTCGATTGGGGCTGCTCCGATTGTTGAAGAGCGCTTCTCTGCATGGCTTTGGATTAGTCTAGCTTTGCTGGCCGTTGAAGGTGTACTGCTGCTTTTGGCTTACCCAAAACTAAAAAGGCGCGAACGGAAAGGCTGGGATCTATTATTCCTCGTTGGCTTACTGCAAGTTTTATATGCGCTAGTCAGCTTCTTTGTAGACGGACGTGGCGGCCTATTCAGCCTGTTGTGGAACCTGCTAGTGTCAGCAGTAGTATTCTGGCTATTGTTTGCAGTCCGTGATAAATACCACGGCCGCAGCGTAAGTAGCGCCCCAGTTGACCGACCTACAGTAGATACAGACAATAAAGTATAATCCACTTTATATAAATTCAGATCCTTTACGAAAGTAGAGGGTCTTTTTATATTCACATATAATATAAATATGACTGAGAGCTTCCCAAAAAAATCTACCAAAGAACGTCTACTACGATTTGGTAGAAATATTAATATCCTCGGAGCAGTTGCTATTGGTGGCGTAGCACTGGCAATCCCAGGACCGAATGCTTTACTTTCCAGTTGGGCGGCTCTGAACGCAGTGCAGGCGGGCGGTTTTGAATTGTTCCGTCAGCGTGCAAATAAAAAATAAATTATTCTATAGCATCGACTTTTGTCGCACAAATAAGACAATTCTCTTCGGTGCGTGAATCAGCCACCAGTCGGTTGGTCGCCCGCCACCAAGGTTCGACGTCGCGGTAGCCAATCCAATCAGCTGCACGTCGCAATGCCCATCCGAGCATGCCATATAGATGCAGCCTGCCCCACACCACAACAGCCCAGTTTTTACCTACAGGAGTCACATAAATTGGCCGCTTAGGCTTATAGGCATAGGGTCGTTTGCCATCAGCATGGCGCTTCAGGTTATTGGCCACATATATGGCATCATACATAGCTGTTTGGGCCATACCACTGAATTTAGTATCGGCATTGTCGCCTATCACAAATACACCTGGCCAAGCTTGTAGCAACTGGTCTACTTGCACTCGGCTATTCTGGCCAAGCTGAAAGTGGTTATCGGCAAAAAACGGATTGTTGGCCATCCCGGCCGTCCATATCACGGTATGCGATCGGATTGGTTTGCCGTCCAATAGTAGTTTATCCGCAGACTCCGACTGCACGGGTCGTCCGAAGTAAATTTTAACCCCCAAACGACGTAATCGCCTGACAAGTGTACGGGAAACCGATTTTGGCATACGGGGCATCAAGCGCGGAGCTGCTTCGACCAGATCGACATGCACTTTTTTACGAGTACGAATACCGTGTAGTTTACGTAAGCGTCTAATATATTCTGGCAAAGCTCCCGCTAGTTCAACACCTGTAGGACCGCCTCCTATAACGATGTAATGATCATCAGGATCAAGCTTGTCTGTCATCTGCTTATGCAAATGGGCCTTAAGTATTTCAGTGTCCTTCAAAGATTTAATCCCAAAGGAATACTTGTCCATACCTGGAATCCCAAAGTAATTTGTAACAGTGCCTAAAGCCAAAATTAAAACGTCATACTCAAGTTTGGTGCCGCTTTGCAGGCGCAATACTTTTTTATTTCGCTGCAATGTAGTAGCAGTATCGATCAGGATTGTAATACGTTTATCAGCAAAGATTTCACCTAATGGGATAGAAGATACGACTTTGCTGCCGCCCGTGGCAGTATGGTACATACTTGGGTAATATTCAAAAAAAGGCTTATTAGATACAAGCGTTACATGAAAAGAAGAATGACCGGCGAGCTCCAAGGCTGCTTTGACCCCGCCAAAACCACCGCCTAATATAATTACTTCTGCTTTTTTCATCTGTTATTTTTACCATTACTATTTTGCTTATCTACAGTATACAATCCTACCAATAAAAAGCATAAGTATCTTGCAGGTTAGCGTGATAACAGCTAAGCTAGAGTTAACAGTAATGCAAAAATTAATAAGTATCTTGCGGGCCGATGGCTTTAAGGGTGGGGTTGATGAGTCAGCCACCGCCAAGGATTTGTATAGTCATGATGCGTCTCTGTTTGAAATCCGGCCTGAGCTGGTGGTTTTTCCTAAAGACAGCTATGATGTGCAGACTCTGGTGCGGGCAATAAATAAGCAAAAAGCTAGTAATCCGGCTCTAAGTTTAACGGCTCGTTCAGCCGGCACAGATATGTCAGGTGGCGCGATCAATGATTCGATTATTGCCGACTTTACCAAGCATTTCTCCAAGATTATAAAGATGTCACCGTCTGACGCAACCAGTCAACCGGGTGTGTTTTATCGCGATTTCGAGAAGCAAAGTTTGATGCACGACGCACTGTTACCGCCCTTCCCGGCCTCACGGGATCTGTGCACAATCGGCGGCATGGTTAATAACAATTCGGGCGGTGAAAAGTCATTGCAATACGGTAAAATCGATAATTTTGTAACCGAGCTTAAGATGGTACTTAGCGATGGTAACGAATATATAATCCGGCAATTGAACCGTAAGCAGCTGGAAGTTAAGATGAAACAAAAGAATTTCGAGGGTGATTTTTACCGAAAAACCTATAAATTACTTGAGAACAATTACGAAATCATTCAGGCCGCCCGACCAAAAGTCAGCAAAGATTCGACCGGTTATCATTTGTGGAATATATGGGACCGTCAGGCGGATACTTTTGATCTAACCAAGTTGTTTGTCGGTGCCCAAGGCACCTTAGGTCTCACAACCGAAATGAAATTCAGGCTTGTTGAAGCACCAAAATTGAGTGGTACCTTAGTTATTTTCTTGCGGGACTTAAAACCTCTAGGAAAGATCATAAACAAAGTACTAACCCACAAGCCGGCTACCTTCGAAGGTTTTGATAATTACACCCTTATGCTCAGCATTAAGTTGTTTTTCTCGTTTCATAAGCTCATAGGCTGGAAAGAAACTATTAAATTAGCCATTATGCTCATACCAAATGCCCTGATGCTCTTCCGTGGTATACCTAAGATGGTTCTGCTGGTAGAATTCAACGGCGAATCGCCTGAGGAAGTGGCCGAAAAAGTCCATAATATGCGATTAGATCTTAAAGCTTACAAACATCGTTCTGTATTTGAAGAAAACGAAACCGAAATGAAAGCCCGCAAGTTCTGGATCATGCGCCGGGCCAGTTTCAAACTGCTGCGCGATAAGGTTAAAGATAAGCACACAGCACCGTATATAGATGATCTGGTTGTAAACCCTGAGTATTTACCGGTTTTCCTACCGAAACTACGTCGCATACTAAAAAAATATAAGCTTCTGGCGACCATTGCTGGGCATATGGGTGACGGCAATTTCCATATCATTCCCTTAATGAAACTGGAGGATAAAAAAGAGCGTGCCAAATTAGAACCAAGCATGCGCGAAGTTAATGAGTTAATATTGAAATATAAAGGTAGTTTGAGTGGCGAACACAATGACGGGTTAGTTCGTGGCCCTTGGTTGGAGGAGATGTATGGCAAAAAAATGGTTGGATTGTTCCGTGAAGTTAAAGAAATTTATGATCCAAACAATATATTCAACCCGCATAAAAAAGTCGATGCGACGTGGGATTACTCCTTCTCGCACGTGAGAGAACATTTCTAAAAATTATAAATCTGTGCGTTCGGCTGCGAGTTTGCGGATGGCTGCTTGGTTTAAAACTGTAACGATACTGAAAAATATGATACCTGTTAAGCACGTGCGCAGAATACTGGCTTTATTTACGATTATTAACAAAACACCACTGGCAAGCGTGCCAAATGCCATACCATAGCTAAAATGCATTTTATTAATTGATGGCAAAGCAAAATTAATAACAGATAAACCTAAGCTGACGACTGCTAATACTAATATGTACAAAAGTTAACATAGCGTAAGTATACAGCTTATGTATTTTAGGCGGCAATTTTTTGGTGAGTACCGATGGCTAGTAAAAGCAAACTGCCTAAGATACGGTGTTCTCTTGGCCTTGCTTGGGCAAGGGACTTTTGTAGTGAAGCAAGCAGGTGTTGCTGGTTATCGATCAACTTTTTATAATCGGTGACAAAATTTTGAATAAGTTCTATGAATTCTTGCTTGCTATGGGCTTTGGCATAGTGCATCAACACTTTGGTAGGCTCCGGTTCATCGGCTTTGCGGAGGACCTCTATTAATATTTCAATTAACTCCGGTTGCAAAGGAGCTTCTGCGTCCTCAAGAGGTCTTTGCTCCTTCAGGAGTCGCTCCAATTTGATGATAGACTCTATAATTTCAGGTGCGATTTCATTTGCCTCTTCCAGCGGGCTAGAAAAACTTTCGGTGACTGCTTGCAACGCAACTTCCAGACGCTCGGCATTGTCCTCCAACTCCTGGTGAATATCACTCGACATTTCTTCAGTAGGTGATTCCTCAGCTATTTCCGTTGTATCAGTGCTAGCTGACACTTCAACAGCCTCAACGAGGGAGATATCAAAAATTTCCGGCTTTTCTGTCTCTACAGTTTCTCCTGGATCGATTTGCCCACGGAAGAGCTCTTCCATTAAATCAGCAACTTCGTATGATTCTAATGCCTCTTCCCCGGCTTCTACTTCATCTGTTTGCAAGCGCAGTTCTTTTACCTGGTCGCTAGCGGCGACTACCACTTGTTCAAATAGAGTTTTGTCTAGAAGTGGCTCTTCTTGATTCTGAGATTCTGCATCAAATGCAGTTTCTTCTGTTTCAGTAGCTATGACTGCCGGTTCCATGAGTATTAAATCTGAGTGAGTAATTAAAGTCTCAGCTTCTGACTCTTCGGGATCTGATTCCACCGCAAAAATAGTATTATCCGCATCTTTAGTGATAGATTGGACTGGTACTTTAGTGACTAGTTCAACATTTGTTAATGCTGCTCTGCTCTGCACATGTACTACATCGGCTTGAGGAAACCGTGCAGTATCATGTAACGGAACAACAGGCTGAATATCCCTTTCTGTTTGAGCGGTAAGTTCACTAAGTGCTAGTTCACTTGTCGTAAGCTGGCTGGATGAAACTTCTGGTGCAGCCTGCAGGGCTTTAGCCACATCTGCTGAAGGAACGTTAGCTTGTTGTAGTAAACTTGTCTCCTCTTGGTGTACTTCCTGCAAGTTTGCTGTGCGCTGTTGGACTTCGGCTGTCAATGCAGCCGCCTTGTTTTGCCGTGCAGCCCGCGCCGTTTCGGAGTAACTCGCGGCTTCAGGGCTTACAATTTTTTTTACTTCTAAAGCTTCATCAGAAAAAGAATCTGAAGTTTGGGTGGTAAGTTCTGCAGT
>JALYQI010000037.1 GCA_030855955.1 bacterium
ACCAAATTTTTTAAGATCTATTCTAATACTATTTTTATCCCTCGTATTTGCATTTTTCCTCAGCCGTTTTATCGCCAGGATTATTATCCGAGTAGCTCAGCTCGTAGCGATACGCTCGGATTCTGCCACCGATGAGATAAAGGCCATAAAGTTACGCAGGGTCGAAACCTATTTGAGCGTCACCATTGCCATCGTGCGTGTCATGATTATAGTTGTTGTCGGTTTACTAGCATGGAATGTGTTAAGCCCCACGGCCCAAAATAACTCTACTACCACCGCTATCGGCGCTAGTGCTTTCTTTATCGTATTAGCTGGCGCCACGATTGGCACTCTGCTGCGGGATATAACAGCGGGCGCAACCATGATCATAGAAGACTGGTTCGGGGTCGGTGATCATATAAAAGTAGAACCGTTTTGGGACGTAGCAGGTGTCGTTGAACGGGTAACGTTACGCTCCACGAAACTTCGAAGTTTAAATGGCGAAGTTATCTGGATGCATAACCAGCACATCCAAGGGGCCCATGTGACTCCCAAGGGCATTCGTACAATGTCTGTTGATGTGCTTATCAATGATAAAACCAAAGGCATGAAGTTAATTGAAAAAGTCGCCTCTACGATTCCTATTGGTCCAACACTTATTACTAAAAAGATGAAAATTAGCGAACCTGAGGCGTGGGGTGATGAACTATGGCGCGTGGTCATTACGGGCACTGCCACACCTGGGCGTCAGTGGCTTATGGAAGACTTTTTAGTAAATTCTCTCTTAGAAACTGACGTGAAACTAGCTGGGCCTAACATTCTGGTACATCGTCCTATTGCGCGTTATTCTGATCCAGATGCAGAACGCAACTTCAAACGTGCCGTCCGTCCCAGTTCGTAATACACATTAGGGGCTTATCTATTTAAATTGGCAGGGGAGACAGGACTTGAACCTGCGACCCTCGGTTTTGGAGACCGATGCTCTAGCCAGCTGAGCTACTCCCCTTCGTCGGCATGTAATGGTGCGATTGCCAATTTGCCCACAAAATGAATTTACTGGGCAAAAGATACAATCTCACCAAGCTGCCTCCTCTAAAATTCGCGAACTCTCGCGAATTTGGCTACTTAAGACATTCTGGCCAAATCAGGCTATATGATAGCTCATATCTGTTGATTTGTCATTAGCAGGCTTATAGTTGTTTCTTATTTATTGCTATCTGTTATAAAATGACAGGCATATGGAGAGAATTGTGCCAGATATGCCCGTGTTAATCCTGCTTTATGGCTTTCCGGGAGCGGGTAAGACTTATTTTGCACGCCAGTTTTGTGACGCTGTACAGTGCGCCCATCTGGAGCAAGATAGGATTCGCTACGAATTATTCCAAAATCCGAAATATACCAAGCAAGAAAATTACGCCCTAAATCGCATCATGGAATACATGGCCGGAGAATTTTTAACAGCTGGCATAAGTGTCGTCATGGATATGAACGCTATGCGTATAAGCCAACGGCGTACACTAAGAGAGATGACCCGCAGGGCAAAAGCCAACTCTTTAATTGTTTGGTTCCAAGTAGATGCCGATACAGCCTTCGTGCGCAATCAAAAGCGTGACCGGCGTAAAGCCGACGACCGTTATGCGGTAGGCTATGATATTGAACCCTTTAAGCAGCTCGCTGCCTACATGCAGCATCCGGAACCGACCGAAGATTTTATTGTCGTGAGTGGTAAACACAACTTTGCCAATCAGATGAGCAATGTTGCTAAAAAACTCTCAGATATGCACATTATCAAACCAGCGGCAGCTGCTAATCGCATGATCCGTCCAAATATGGTCAATCTTGTACCTTCACCTCCAAGTATCAGTGAACAGAATCAACAGCAGCCATCCCGACGTAATATAGTTCTGCGCTAAAAGCCGTAACCATTACGGTATAATGATTACGTGCCAATAAAGCAAATAGATCTCCCTGACATAGGTCTCGTTACGCTCTTAAAAAAGCGCGGTAACAATAATATCCGTATGAGTTTTGCGCGTGATGGTTCTATTAGAATTAGCCTTCCGTTCTGGGTTTCTTATCAGGCCGGGATAAATTTTGCACGGACCCGCCAAAACTGGATTACCCGGCATCGCCCTGCCAAGTCTTTAATTTTGCAACATAAAGACCGTATTGGTAAGGCACATAGACTAGTATTTAATCCGACACTTATCACGCAAAAACCTACCGTTCGAGTCTCCTTAAATACTATTACGGTATCTTGTCCCGCCACATTAGATATTACACACCGACATATACAAACAGCCGCTGAACGTGGTGCGTTAAGAGCATTGAAGCTCGAAGCCGAACAGTTGCTACCTCAACGATTAGAACAGTTAGCCATTAAATATGGCTTTGACTTTGAGACAGTATCGGTTAAACGATTGTCCTCAAGATGGGGTAGCTGTTCACAGTTTAAAGACATTACACTCAATCTGTTTCTAATGCAACTGCCATGGAAACTTATTGATTATGTGTTACTTCATGAACTGGTACATACGGAATACTTGAATCATTCGGTAGACTTTTGGAAACGGTTTGAGAACGTCATGCCTGGCGCAAAAATGTTACGGAAAGAACTTAAGTCACACCGCGCTGTCGTCTTGCCAATGCGTTTTGGGGTGTAATTTTGACTTCTAGTCTAAGCTAACAAAGTCTGGCATACTATGCTTATGCCTGAAGACACACTCGCGGCTACTTTGTCGCATCAAGAGGTCATCAATTTAGAACATGAGCAGCTTCGCGCTCTTGTAAATAGTATGGCCGACGGTGTAATCGCCACGGATGAACAGGGCAAAATCATGCTCTATAACGGCGCCGCTCTCAATGTACTGGATAGCAATATAGAACTATCGGGCGCCTATATTGGCAATGTTTTAAAACTGCTTGATGAAAAAGAACAACCGATTGATAGCACCAGGCTAGTAGTAAATACCAAAACTCAATCCATATCCCGAGATTTCCGTATCCGTTACCGTGACAAAAGTATAGTTAATATTTACTTGAGCGTAGCACCTGTCCGTCCTAGTTATGGTAGTTCCAGCCGTGGCGGTTTCGTCATATTGGTACGTGATATCACTAACGAAAAATCTTTAGAAGATGAGCGTAACGAATTTATAAGCGTTGTTAGCCACGAACTTCGTACTCCTGTAACTATAGCCGAAGGTAACTTAAGTAATGCAGCTATGATTATAGACAGGGATGGTGATGTAAAAACTGTAGAAAAAACCATCCATCAAGCCCATGATCAAATATTGTTTCTCAGCTCACTCATTAACGACCTATCAACTTTATCCCGTGCCGAGAATGGCACACTAGATGTCAATTATGTCTCGATTAACGTTCACCAGCTGATTAACAACCTGGCAGAAAACTATATGCCCAGTGTTGAAAAGAAAAACTTAAGCTTACACACCGAAATAGATCCGACTTTGGAACTTCTCCATAGTAGTTCACTTTATGTCCGCGAAATTTTACAGAACTTTATTACAAATGCCATCAAATATACCGAGCATGGCAGTATAACCATCGGCGCCAAACCGGCCGAAAATGGCGTTACATTTATGGTGGGCGATACCGGTATAGGTATTAGCAAAACCGACCAAGAACAAGTTTTTAATAAATTCTTCCGTAGCGAGGATTTTCGTACTCGCAAAAGTTCCGGCACAGGGCTTGGGTTGTACGTCACTCGTAAATTAGCGAAATTAATTAATGCCGAAATTACACTCGATAGCACTCTAGATCACGGCTCAACCTTTAGTATCTACATCCCTAATATGGATACTGGAGCCAAGGCTTCGATGCAATTTACGCCGGCGGCAAACGAGGGATAGCCCGCATCACAGGAATACATATATTGCGTTCTTTCCAATCAACCTCACTGAACTCATAGCGGTACATCGAAGCCTGTAAAATAAAAATTTCCAGCAAAAAAGCCACTGGCATCATTGCGAGCGGCGTGGAAATATCATCTAATTGCCAAGCTTTAATAATTCGGTAGTGAGTCATATTAATTAGTAAAGTTGTGATACCCGACAAGATCCATAAATAATTGACGGTCATTAAAAAACCCGCAATAAACAAGCTTAGTGGTAAAATTAACAACCCTAATTCGCCTAAAGTAACTAGGAGTACTACCTCAGGACGTTTGCGAAGTTCGGGATATCGAGTTCTGATGGCTGTATTCCATTGTGCTGGTAAGTTTTTATTACTCAAAACTTCAAGTTTTTTACTGCTGCGTAAAAAACTATAAGTATCTGATTTGATTAGTTCCCTGGCAAAGTAGACTTCGGGTATGACTGTATTGTTTACAGCATTAAAATTACCGAAACCTCTTAACGCTTCCTTTTCAATCATCCAACAGGAACTTAGTACCGGCGGCCGATTAAACAAACGGCGTGGCCAGGCTAGCTCCCACCAGTAGCGCATAGGCTGTATTAGGCCGGCTTGCTCGTTGGCCTGAAGGCCCTTAGGTAGTACTGAAATCATTTTCTTATTTCTTGAGTGTAAACAGTCTATCATTGACCAGATGGCTTTTTTGCCGAAGCGCACATCAACACCGCAAAAAAGCAAAATGTTGCCACTGGCGGCTTCTGCAAGCTGCTGATAGGCCTGGTTTTTTGCCAACCAGTTTTTACGGGATGCTTCGCCTTTTATAAACCGCACACCGCCATGGGCAAAAGATTTGATAATCTCTGAAGTTTGATCTTGCGAACAATCATCTAATACTAATACTTCAAGTTTTGGATAATTACTGTCAAGAATTGAACTTAAACAAGCCGGCAGGTCAGCTGTTTCATTGCGAGCCGGTATGCATACGGATACGGTTGGTAAATCAATATCAAGCCGGTATTTATCACTGCCTTGCAACGACGAGTAACGTAAGTTTCGGTGGACAGAAAGATTAATAATTATCGACACAATAAATGCCAAGGCCGACAAACCCCATAGCCAATGGTTATTGCTAATTTCAATCAAGTTACTCGTTGCCCACAAAAAGATTGCGATAAGTAAAAATAATATTAGTTGCCAAGAAGTCCTGCGGGTAACGTATAGTGCACGCAGCGGATGCATTCGAGCCGTTATTACTCTGCCCGCATTCACTCCACGATACATTGAGATAAGAAGTATAGTAAAAGTTAAAACCCCTGGTTCCAGCACAAAAAGAAGCGTGCCAGAAAATCCTGCAAACATCAGTACACCGCCATAACCGACCAGCCGTGCCGAACGAATGGTACTCCAAGCCGCCAGCACTTCTAATATAACGCTAATTGCACCAATCAGCACAGCAACCTGCACCGGGCTATTCGTCATGGTTTTATAATAGCACCAAACCGCTTATGGATGATGCTTGTTAATTTCCTATATTGACATATCTGTTAAAAACCACTATATTGACTTGTGACGGCTTACTCTAGTAGTAAGCTTTTTTAATTTATAAAGGGACAAAAATCGGTGGCACAACCAAAAAAGAAGAAGGTGGAAAGTACGGCAAGAGTAGTTAAGACTGAGACGGTCGAGGACAAAAAGCCTCGCGTCCGTAAAATTGAAACTGTGCGTGATCGCGCAAGCAAGTCTAAAGCCAAAGCTCAAGCTAAAGCCAATAAACAACCGAAGCACCGGGTGCGAAGAGCTGCTAGCGCTGTAGCGCGGCCATTACGTTCGCCCGCACGAGTAGTTAGCAAACCTTTCCGTGTGCGGCCGGTTCGCTTTGCCGGCCGAATTTTAGGCCACATCTTTTGGCCAAAATATTTCCGCAACTCTTATAAAGAAGTCCGTCAAGTAACCTGGCCAACCCGCCGCGAAACATGGAAGTTAACTTTCGCCGTTATCATTTTCGCCGTCGCCTTTGGTCTGGCCGCCGCCGGTACCGACTGGGTCTTGGATAAAATAATAAGAAGGATAGTATTCCGAGCATGAACAAGCGATACGATACGAGCAAACAATGGTATGCCATCCATACCTATTCCGGTTATGAAGAAAAGGTGGCAGAATCTATCCGCCAGCGGGCAGATTCACTGGACATGAAAGATAAGATTTTTCAAGTTTTGGTACCAAAAGAAAAAATGATCGAGATTAAGAACGGCAAGCGTAAGGTTGTAGAAAAGCGCATTTTTCAGGGTTACGTCTTAGTGCAGATGAAATTGACAGAAGACGCATGGTACATCGTACGCAACACCCCGTCAGTTACCGGCTTTGTGGGCACTGGGACCGAACCAACTCCTGTCGGTAACGACGAAATCGAAAAAATAATGAAGCGTATGGGCCGCGAAGAGCCCAAGCATAAGATAGATTACAACCTTGGTGATGTCGTTAATATCACTGATGGTCCATTTAAAGGCTTTGATGGTGCTATAAACGAAATCGACCTGCAAAAGGGTAAACTCAAAGTACTTGTTAATATGTTTGGTCGGGAAACTCCGGTTGAACTCGATAGCTTACAGGTTAAACGGGTCTAGACTAGTATATGGCTATAGATAGTAATGCTAAATATAATATGCAGGCTGTCGCCACGCCTGTAGGCACGGAGTTAAATCATTTTGTTAATTTTTTTAGGAAATAAGCTATGGACGCTCAGGATTTATATTTCCAAGAAATAGGTAAAGTCCCACTTTTAAATGTCGATAATGAGCGCCAACTGGCCCGTACAATTGAGCAAGGCCGAGAAGCTCAAGTGCGTTTGTGCGAACTTAATGAAACTGCTGAAGCACTGGGGTGTCTGAGTTTAAGTGCCGTTAGTATTCGCGAGGCTAAAAATTTTGTGGACGAAACCTTCCAAGCTGCAACAACCGTAAAGGAAAAAGAGGCATTAGAAAATTCTGCCTACATTGGAGGGCTTGTCAATGCCATAGTGGTAAGTGACAATATTCGAACGGCCGAACGCGAAATTGACCTGGGTGCCGCAGCCAAGGACAAGTTTATTCGCTCTAATTTACGCCTGGTTGTTAGCATTGCCAAGCGCTATCCGCTGCCTTCGAGTTTTGAAATGAGTGATCTCATTCAAGAAGGTAACTTGGGGTTGGCGCACGCCGTGGATAAATTTGACTGGCGCAAGGGTTTTAAATTTTCTACTTACGCGACGTATTGGATTCGCCAGTCCATAGGCCGTGCCATTGATTCAAAAGCCGACATGATTCGGATTCCGGCAGATCGAGCCTTGGAACTGCGTTCGGCGATGCGAGCAAGCGAAGGCGGAAAAAGCAGACTTACCGATACTCAAGCTTGCTTACAACAATTAACAAATCACGCTTCGTTAAGTTCACCAACTGGAGCTGAAAACGATCGGGAGATTGGTGAAATTATTCCAAGCAATAGCGTAACTCCTGAAGAAGAAGTGCTAACAGCTATAGTGGATGAAGAAGTAACGAAATTGCTGTCGACGCTTGATGATAGACAACGATATGCTGTAGAAACACATTATGGTCTATTAGACGGCGAGCCCAGATCATATCGTGAGGTTGGCGAGAATTGGGTGTAACTGTAGAAGGAGCACGGAGAATGGTTCTACGTGCTCTCAAGCGACTACGTGATAATATGAACGGAAAAGTGGCTTAAATCGTAACTAGACAACAGAGGTAATATGTAATATAATCATTTAGTTACGCGCTCTGTTAGTCGCTTCAACTTACTAACAGAACTTATGGAGATTACAAAGTTATGGCAACTGGTAAAGCAGTCAAAGCAAATTTAAAGATGAAGATTAAAGGCGGCCAAGCATCGGCAGCGCCCCCGGTGGGTAGTACCCTCGGACAGTATGGGGT